>JBBTXB010000095.1:1523-8119 GCA_038062475.1 Patescibacteria group bacterium | reverse complement strand
AGCTGGTTTCCTTCTTCGTCGTAGACGAAAATCGCGAGCGTGGGACAGGATTGCGCCGCAAGAAGAATGGTGTCCATCTGATCTTCCGTCACCTCCACTGTCCGCGAAAACTCTTTTGTGCCCGGGACCCCCGGATCAAGCACCAGCGCTTTATTGTCCTGATTCAAAATAAAAAATTCGGGAGCGACAGTCACGCAGGACGCGGCGCCGATGCACAGATCGGGATCAACTTTTACCGTAATTTTAGGCATTTATTCGTAAGCGACCTCTTTCACTTCCGGTATACGGCGTTTAATCATCTCGTCCACCATGATTCCGAAGGTCATCACGGACATGGGACACCCGTGACAGGCGCCTTTGAGTGCTATTTTAACGCGTCCATCCTCAATTCCTAGAAGCACCGCATCGCCACCGTGCTCAAGGAGCGCCGGCCGCACCTCGTTTAAAATCACCTCGATTTCGCGTCGCCATGCTTCATGTTCCATGCTCCATGTTTCATGACTTACCTTATCCATAATACTTTTCTTGATAGAAACGAATCAACTGCTCTAGCTCCGGTATCGCATCAGGGTCGCCGACGCCGACTTTTAATTTCTTTTGCACGTCTTCCAAGGTCACCGCCCCCTCCAACACCGCCTCTTCAATGTCCTTATCGGTAATGTTCAAACGTTTGTCCACGACGCGCGCGCCCGAAGTGACGATGCGATCGTGTTGGCCGGTGGCGCGGAAGTATTCGTTCACCGCCTTGTGAAACGCTTTGTCCGCAAGCACCGAGCAGTGAATTTTCCTGTTCGGCAGCCCGCCGAGGCGCACCATTACATCCTGCGGACGAATCTTCAAAGCCGCGTCAACGGTTATTCCGCCGTTTTCGGTGATCATTATAGAGTACATGGAGGTTGATGCGATTGCCGATCCGCAGCCGAAGGTCTGCCACTTCAGATCAGTCACGCGCTCGCTTGTGCGGTCTACCTTGATCCACATCTTCATCACATCTCCGCAGGCGGGCGAACCGACCATGCCGACCGCATCAAATTCGCCATCTGCCGGATCCTTGAGCAGGAGATTGCGCGGATGGAAAAAATGATCTTTGACAATATCAGAATACACCCACTTCTCTTTGGTGTGTTCGTTAACCACTTCCGCTTGTTTCAAATCTAAAGGTTTCATGCTTTCCCGATTCGATACGGGATCCCGACCGCATCTATTAGATAATTTAAGTCAAGGTGTCGGGACAAGTTTTATGTTTTATGCTCTTCTCCCAATGCGGCCGGCCCATATCAACGAATGCCTTTGCCATACCGCGGGCTTGTCTGTCCGGCGGGCAGGCTTCCTTCTCACCGAACTCGATGTGCACCGGAGATATTGAGCGCAATTTCTGCACAATCCCGGGGAGCGTCTCAAGAACGTAATCAATATCCTCACGGCTAGTCTTGCGGCCGAGCGTGAAACGAGTGCTCGCGTGCGCGTACTCGTACGGTCTGCCGAGCGCGAGGATTACATGTGAGGGCTCAAGTGATGCCGAGTCACAGGCGGAGCCCGTCGCGGCGGAAATCCCGTACTCATCCAAATAGAGGAGCACCGCTTCTCCTTCTATATCTAATAGAGAAAGATTGGCATTGTTGGGAAGCCGCTCGGTCGGATGCCCATTCAACACCACTTTCGGCACGTCCCGTATGATGCCGGCAATCAGTTTGTCGCGCAGTGGCGTAAGCCGCGCGCACTCCGCCTCGCGCTCTTCATGGACAAGGCGCAACGCTTCGGCGAAGCCGACGATGCCGGCGACATTTTCTGTTCCGCTGCGCAACCGTTGTTCCTGTCCGCCGCCGAATACGAGCGGTTCTATTTTTATGCCGCGGCGCACATACAGCGCGCCGGTACCCTTGGGGCCGTAAATCTTTGAACCGTTCACGGTCAAAAGATCAACGCCCAGATTTTGTACGCTTACATCCAGATACCCCGCTGCTTGGCAGGCGTCAGTGTGAAAAAACGGCGGATCGTTCACTCCGCGCCCCTGTGCTTTTTTCCATTCACGAATCGCCTTTCCGATTGCGGCGATCGGTTCAATCGTTCCAATCTCATTGTTCGCATACATGATGGAGACCAGAAGCGTCTCGGGCGTAAGCGCTCCGGCAACCGCAACGGGGGTCACGCGACCGTACTCATCAACGGGGAGAACCGTGGTGGTGAAACCTTCTTTTTGCAAATGTTGAACCGGATTCAACACGGCATGATGTTCAATCGCAGAGGTGATCACGTGTCCCCGCGTACCGCCCAACTCGGCTTTCCGCCCTACGATGAACTCCGGGCAGAACCGCGCATAGGCGCGAGCAATGCCGAGAACTGCCATATTATCGCTTTCAGTGCCGCTCCCGGTAAAGATCACTTCCTCGGCGCGTGAACCGAGCGCCCGAGCAATAATCTCGCGTGCTTCGGCAATCGCTTCTTTTGCACGACGCCCCGCCGCATAAATAGCTGACGGGTTCCCGAAACTCTCTCCGAGGAATGGTTCCATCGCCGCCTTTACGCGCGGATCCATCGGTGTCGTGGCTGCGTGATCAAGATATACATTTCGCATATGAAGCTTGTGATTATAGTATCACAAAAACAGGACGTCAATCCCGCCCAACTTTTTGTCAAACGGAAGTTAGGCGGGGGCTTGACGAATACCTCACAATTTCGGCATACTTCCTCTGTCGCAAAACGGATTTTCCGTTTTGCAAAGCTCTTTGCAATGAGACGATCGAAAACCATTTCACCTCACTCAAGGAGAGGTCATGTCTCACACCCCTGATCCGACTGTCGATGGCAATGCCTTTGTTCACGCTCCGCCGGGGCGTTGGGAGGGCGTGGTGCGGCCCTACACGCCGGAGAATGTTCTCCGGCTGCGCGGCACGATGCGCATCGAACACACGCTGGCGAAGTACGGCGCCACACGGCTGTGGCGGCTGCTCCGCGAGGAACCGTATGTGGCTGCGCTCGGCGCGGTCACCGGGAACCAGGCGGTGCAGCAGGTCCGTGCCGGACTCCAGGCAATCTACATGAGCGGCTGGCAGGTGGCGGCGGATGCGAACCTCGCTGGCGCGACCTACCCTGACCAGTCGCTCTACCCGGCGAACAGCGTTCCGGAGCTCGTGCGGCGCGTGAATGCAGCGCTCCAGCGTGCTGATCAGATCGAGTGCGCCGAGGGACAAAACAGCCGCCATTGGTACGCGCCGATCATCGCCGACGCAGAGGCGGGCTTCGGCGGGCAGCTCAATGCCTTTGAGCTCATGAAGGCGATGATTGAAGCGGGCGCGGCAGGCGTGCACTTCGAAGACCAGTTGGCCTCCGAGAAAAAGTGTGGCCACATGGGCGGCAAGGTGCTGGTGCCAACGCGCCAGTTCATCCACACGCTCACGGCGGCGCGGCTGGCGGCGGATGTCTGCGGCGTGCCGACTGTGCTCATCGCACGCACCGACGCGAACAGCGCCAAGCTCATTACGAGCGACGTGGACCCCCGCGACCGGGAGTTCCTCACGGGCGAACGAACTCCGGAGGGCTTCTACGGGATGAAGGGCGGCCTCGACATGGCCATCGCTCGCGGCCTCGCCTACGCACCCTACGCCGACATGCTCTGGTGCGAGACCTCCACCCCAGACCTGAACGAGGCGCGGCGCTTCGCCGAGGCGGTGCACGAGCGCTTCCCCGGAAAGCTCCTCGCCTACAACTGCTCGCCGTCGTTCAACTGGAAGAAGAAGCTCGACGAGGCGACGATTGCGCGCTTCCGGGAAAAGCTCGCCGCCATGGGCTACCGGTTCCAGTTCGTGACGCTCGCCGGATTTCATTCCTTGAACTACGGAATGTACGAGCTGGCGCGCGAATACGTGGCACAGGGCATGGCCGCCTACGCCAATCTGCAGGAGGCCGAGATCGCGGCCGAGCCCGACGGCTACACGGCCACGCGCCACCAGCGCGAGGTCGGCACGGGCTACTTCGACGCCATCACGGAAATCGTCTCCGGCGGCGAGAGTTCCACCACCGCACTCGCCGAATCAACCGAAGCGGCGCAGTTTACGCCGCGACACGAGGAAAATCACTGAAGCATCGAAACCCCTCCGAGAAATCGGAGGGTTTTTTCTATATTGACAACAGTTCGCGTTTTAGAGAACATATGATGCGTCGCCGAATACGTCGGCATGGTCTTCACAACCAAACGGAGGAAGATACTCAATGGGCACGCCAAGCACTCTGTTTCCGGTGAATCGGATTCCTTCGCCAGACGAACTCTCGCCCGGATTCCTTGATTTCCTGCGGCCGCTTGACGCGCGCTTCACTCCATCTCAGCGAGCTCTGAAGGAGTGGCGAAAGCTTCGTCTTCAAGAGGCACATGCCGGGAAGCTTCCCGACCACCTCTCTGTTCCGCAGCGGACGACCCTTATCAACCTTCCTGACTGGTGCCAAGACCAGCGGAACCAGATGACCGGACCGGCGGATGATGCGGAGCTGGTGGTCAAAATGCTCAACTCCGGCGCGCCGGGCGTGATGATTGACCTGGAGGACTCGGAGGCGAACTGCTGGCCGAACCTAAAGCTCGGTATCGCCAACGCCGTTGCCGCGCTCCAAGGGACGCTCACCTACGAGGACAAAAAGCGCGGCGGCACAGTCGGCATCAAGCCGAGCAAGACCGTCGTCTTCGTGCGCCCCCGCGGACTGCACATGAGCCAAGGGGGAGTTTTTCTGGAAAAGCTCAACATACCCGTCTCGGCCTCGCTCTTTGACTTGGCGCTCTTGGTTTACCAGCTGGATTTCGGGAAATTGAAGCATCCGCTCTGCATCTACATCCCCAAGTCCGAATCGGCCGAGGAGGCGCTGTGGTGGCGGGACCTCTTCCGAGCGCTCGCCCGAGCAAAAGATGCGCCTCCGGACTACATCAAGTGCATGGCGCTGGTGGAGTCCCATCCGCTCGCCTACGAGATGGACGACTTTATCTTGAATCTGCGCGACCACCTCCTCGGACTGAACCTCGGCCGCTGGGACTACATGGCCTCCCTCATTCACTTCATGTTGGAGGATCCGCGCTGGGTGCTCCCCGACCGCGACAGTATTCCGCACGACGTGCCGTTCTTCCAGAACCTGCGCGAACTCATGGTGGAGACCTGTCACCGCAGCGGTATCCTCGCGATCGGCGGCATGACCGCGCTTTTCCCTGACCGCACGGATCCTGACCTCGATCGCTTCGCCAAAGAGGTGCTCGCGCGAGACAAAGCGAACGAGGCCGCGGTCGGCATGGACGGCGCCTGGACCGGGCACCCTGACCAGAACGAAATCGCGGTGGAGAAGTTCCCCCACCCAAACCAGCTCCATGTGCGCTATCCGCACCTCGGCCAGCCCGACCTGCGGCCGCTTCCCACCGGGGTTGGCACGATCTCGCTCGAGGGCACGCGCGCTGCGGTGCGCACGGCAATCCTCTACCGCGAAGGAGTGCTTGCGGGCAAAGGCGCGCGCCTCATCAGAGGAAGGGACAAGCGCCCGAGGATGGAAGACCTGGCCACCGACCGCATCTGTCGGCTGATGATTGAGCAGAGGGTCCGGCACGACGTGTGTGCAGACGGAGTTCAGCACACGCACGGTCTAAGAACTCGACTCTTTGATGAGGAACTCGCGCACATCCTCGCCGAACCACCGCCCGGCACCACTCCTGAAACTGCGAAGCGGGCGCGGCAGATCGCCGAGGAGATGATCATCCGCGAAGAATTCGACCCCCGCTGAAACACAAACCGCTCCGAAATATTCGGAGCGGTCTTTTTATTTTGTTACTCGCCCGAAATTTTCGAGCCGCATCCGCCAACTGGCGGAGATGAAAATTTAGTTGGGAGTAATAATCCGCCCGAGGCGGATATGTCTTACAAAATTTACTCCGTTATCGTAACCTTTCCGCGCAGAGACACGTTCAGGTGGTCGTGGAACGGGCACTCTTTTGCGTCATTAAAGGTAAACTGGTACGACTCGCCGGTCTGCAGTTCGCGCAGGGCGTCAAAGCCCGGACAGAGCTGGTGCGTCGGGTGCATGCCGGAAGCTGGCCAGTGGGGGATGCTGTCGCGGTTTACGAAAATGACAGTTGTTCCTTTCTTCACGGAGACTGCGGCGGGCGAAAATCCGGATGCAGTTATCTCGATCGTCTGTTGTCTTGCCGCTTCCTCGCCGGTTTGCGCTTGCGGCGCACCGGACTGCGGCGCCGAAGCAGTTGGTTTGCCCCGGCTCCGGTAATAAACAACGCCCCCGATCGCGGCGAGCGCAATAATGACGATAACAACCATGAGTGAAAACCCGCGTTCTTTGTTTCGACGCGGCTCATCACAGGTATTTTGAAACATACCCAGTATATCAACTTCGACTTTTAATCGAGTTGAGATTAGTTAATTATTCTTAAATACCGTAATACATACCAAACAACAGCCTGCCAACGACTGCTCGTCGCCACGCGAAGAGCAGGTCGAAGTTGTATTACTGGGCATAAAACAATCGTTACGATTTAGTTCCATAGTGTACCAAAAAGAAAACCCCGAAACCAATACTTTAGCATCGGGGTTTGCACACTGCTATCGGAGAAAAACGTC
>JBBTXB010000095.1:0-1423 GCA_038062475.1 Patescibacteria group bacterium | reverse complement strand
ACGGAAAAGATGACGATGGGCACCACGCCCAGAAAGAACCCCGCTCCGATTCCCGCAGCCACCAGACTCGCCGCGATGAAAATCATCCATGCCATTGCCACTCTCCTTTCAAAGATCGCCGTAATCATAGCAGAAGCAGTGTCCATTGCAAAGGAAAAGAAAAATCGCCCCGAAAGCATCCGGGGCGATTTTTCTTGGGGTGAGCGACCGGGGTCGAACCGGCAACCACTCGGACCACAACCGAGTGCTCTGCCAATTGAGCTACGCTCACCATGTCTCCTGATACTTATGCACGAGATGATGACAATTCCTACAAAGCCAAACGAGATTAGATAATACATTATTTTTTCTATTTTTGTCAATGTGGTGAACCAAAAGTACGCGCTTATTTTTTATACTACAGCGGCGACATATCTGCTTTCTTTTCTTACGCATGAGTGACAAATAGCTGTTTTCTCCAGTTTTCCATAATGGATGGCGTTCTCCGACCTGATATGTCAGGTAACACTCCTTTCTACAAAAATATAACTTTGATTTCGATAAAAGAAGTTGTTTTTGAGGGGCATAAAACGCTTTCCCGCACTTTGCGCAGGAGACCACAGCCCCTTTTCTTCGTCCCGAATCAGAACACCGTCGAGAGCAATAGATGCCATACCCTAATTTTTTGTGTGACGGCTTAATATAGAATTCTTTCGCGCATTGCTTACAACGAACCGTCATATCGTTCTGCCTTCGTGTTCAAGGTAATGACAATTATGGCAGAGCCATTTTAGATTGCGCGGGGTGTTGTTTCTGCGGTTGCGATCTTTGTGATGTACTAAAAGCGCTCGCACATCATTGAAACCGCACGAACTACATACCGGAGAACCGCCACGCCTTAACATCGTGGCTCGATAGGCAGCGTGGCCGAACTTCCAAAGAGGATGACCACTCCCTACAAATAACGTTTTGTTTTTCCAAATCGCAAAACAAGATTTATTACAGAAAAATTTCTTACTTATCGAGTTACGCGAAAAATCTCTAGGAGTACGGTAAACATCTTTGCCACAGCTAGCACATGGCTTTGCTTTGCCATTCTTTTGACTCGCACCCTTGCATTTCTGTGAGCAATACTGCCCCCACCCAATTTCCAAAAAGCTTGGCCGTACATAAAATTGTTTCTCGCAAATTTTGCATACTTGCACAGGCATAACCACTACCAGTGTACCCTTTTGCGCCTCGTTTGTTAAAACGGTGTTCTGTGGAAAAACAAAACACCTGCTAGCCACCATTTCAACGCCTGCACGCTCGCCATGCCCCCGGAGAGAATCGCCCCGATTAGAATCGGGGTCCGCCGAATCCCCGACGGGTCGGGGATATGTAGCGGAAACTCCCATATCCGGCTTAGAAGTCCACAGTTCTGTCTTCACCCGCCTAAATTTGC
>JBBTXB010000094.1:0-13325 GCA_038062475.1 Patescibacteria group bacterium | reverse complement strand
GCTTGCCCAAAATTTAGAACTGCTAAGGGAGAACCCATTTCATCCGTTGCTCCACGTGAAGCGCTTGGCAGGAGCGCTCGCGGGTTTTTATTCGTTCAGAATCACACGCGATTGGCGAGTGATTTTTAGTTTTAGCGATGAAGAAACCATCAAACTCATCGATATTGGTCATAGAAGAGATATATACCGGTGAAAACGGATTATCCGCTGTGCCTTGCGATGAGGTGGGTTTTGCGTTACGGTGGCTTCTGAAGTTCTTTCACGAGGAGGACGCATGAAACGGCGTTTGGTTGTCGGCATCGGCATGCTGGCGCTGCTTGCCACGGTCGTGACCGCAGTTCTTTACCTGCGCGCGCGTGCGCGAACGGAGGCAGTCCCTCACGAGAGTGCCCCAGATGCAGTACGAGCGGAAGACAGTTCTGCTGATGGAGGCATCGGCAGTTCCGAGACCTGCGATACGAGCGATCTCAAGGTTGAACTGAGGATCAAGGCGAAGGACGGGGGTGTTTATAGGGTTTCCGGTGACATCTCAAAGGCACTCCCGTGGTTCGGTTCCGTTATGTACAGCATCTTTCTTGGTACAACGCTGTACATATCCGAGACCGGTCGCGAAGATGTGAACCTTTGGGATAAAAACAACGACGATCGCGTTGACGAGATCACGAAGGGGGGCACAAGGTGGGAACGCGGCCCTGACCTCGAGTCGGAATTCTTGAAAGCAGATCAGGAGTTTGCTCGATGGAAAAAGGAGCTGTGCGTCGAAGAAGTTCTCCGCGAAGCCGTGAAAAAGGCAAAAGCGCGTACTCCTGCGCTCTGAATGCGGACGGCCTGGGTTTCCCAGGCCTTTTTTTTCCACTGTTAGGTTGCGCTTCTGCGCGATATACTAAAGCGAGTAGCCAGCAGCTAGAAGTCAGAATTTACCTTGAATTACGAAACGGCCCAAACCTTATTCCCTGAGCTTGTCGAACGGGTAAGGTTTCGGCACATTTTTAGCCCCTCGACAAGCTCGGGGAATGCCTGTGGTGAGCCGCGTCGAATCAAAAATGTGGAGTTTCGTAATTCAAAGGAATTTAGGAATTGAACAGCGATTAGTCGTCGCCTAGCTACTAGCTACTAGCTACTAGCTACTAGCTACTAGCTTCTAACTACTAACTACTTATCTCGATATGTCTCTTCGCATTGCAATAAACGGCTTCGGCCGTATCGGCAGGAACACCCTCAAGGCAGGATGGGGGAGGAAGGGGATTGAGTTTGTGGCAGTGAACGATTTAATGCCGCCCGCCACTCTCGCGCACCTTTTGACCTACGATTCGGTGTTCCGGAAGTGGGATCATGAGGTATCCGCCGGGGCGGATCATCTCGTAATTGATGGAAAGAAAATTCCGGTTGTTGCCGAGCGCGAGCCGGAGAAGCTGCCGTGGGCGAAATACAAAGTGGACGTGGTCATTGAATCCACCGGCCGCTTTACGAACCAAGAAAGCGCGAGCGCGCACCTCAAGGCCGGGGCAAAGCGCGTCGTTATCTCCGCTCCGGCCAAGGAGGTGCCGACTTTCCTCATGGGCGTGAACCACGAGAAACTCACGGGGGCGGAAAAGGTGAGCAATAACGCCTCCTGCACCACAAACTCCATCGCCCCGGTCGCAGCGATCATGCAGGAAGAGTTCGGCATCAAAAAAGCGCTCATGACCACCATTCACTCCGTAACCGCGGAGCAGAATCTCGTTGATGGGCCGCCGCCAGCACTTCATCCTGACCTCCGCCGCGCTCGCTCGGCGCTCGTGAATATCGTCCCCACCTCAACAGGGGCTGCCAAGGCGACCACCGAGACCATCCCGGCGCTCAAAGGCATCTTTGACGGGATTGCCGTGCGGGTTCCCACGATTGATGTTTCGCTCTCTGATTTCACTTTTCTTTTGGCCAAAAAGACGACTGTGGAGGAAGTAAACGATGTTTTTCGCAAGGCCGCAAAGAGTCCGCGGTGGAAAGGGATCCTGGCTGTTACCGAAGAGCCGCTCGTCTCCTCTGACTTCATTGGAAACCCGCACTCATCCGTAGTGGATCTCCTCATGACGCGTGTGGTTGACGGCGATTTAGTGAAAGTCCTCGCGTGGTATGACAATGAATGGGGGTACTCCGTGCACTTGATTGATATGGTGATGGAGGTGGGTAAAAGGATCTCCTAGCCATGTCGCGAATCATCATTCTGGGCGCGGGGTTTGGCGGCTTGCGCGTCGCGTTGGACCTAGCGAAAGCGGGAAGGCGCATTGAAGGACACGATGTCGTGCTGGTAGATCGCGTTTTCCACCATGTGTACACGCCGCTTCTCTATGAGGTGGCGACAGGGTTTTTTGGCGAGGAGCGAGGGGAGAAGGCGATGGAACTGTGGGAGCGCATTCTCTGCAAAGGCGTGTGCATCCGCATTGAACAGCTCCCCGCGATCGTTGAAGGTAAACACATCCGTTTTGAGTCGGGCGAGGTGGAGCGGATTGATCGTGTCTCAAGGCGCGTGATGCTTTCGGGGGGTCGTGAGCTCCCGTACGATTATCTGGTCGTTGCGCTTGGCGCGGAAACCGATTACTTCGGCATTCCGGGAATACGCGAGCATGCGATTCCGTTCAAGACCGCGCGAGACGCGCTCACCCTTCGTCGCCGCATCATGAAATTTGCCGAAGCGCAGGCAGAGGGCAGAGAAGAAAAAGTGTGCGTCGCGATCGGAGGCGGCGGGCCGACCGGCGTAGAACTGGCAGCGGAAGTGACGAATATGTTCCGGAAAATAATCCCGCCTGCCCCGTCCCGTGGTTCCGACCTGCTCTTGTACCCCGCGGGGTACTTGTCCCCCGAGGGGGACTTGCCTGCGGAGTCACGGTCGGGCGCACTGGCTCCGCCAGCTGGCGGAGGGATGGGGCCCGATTCTCGCCCGCGCTGCGCGGTAACGCTGATTGAGGCCGCGCCTCGCATTCTGGGCGCGTTTCCAGAGGCGATTGCGGCGGCGGTAGAGAAGCGACTGCAGAAGCTGGGGGTATCCGTCATGGCAGGGGTCGCGGTCGCGGGAGTTACCGGGAACGCCGTAACGCTTGCGAATCGTGCAACAGGCGAGAAGCAAGAGCTTGAAGCGGATGTGTTCGTGTGGACCGGCGGCGTGCGGGGAAATCACATTATTGCGGAATCCGGTTTTTCCGTGGATAAGAAGGGTCGCGCGCCGGTTGATGAATTTTTACGCGCGGCTGGGGAGGAACAGGTGTTCGTAATCGGCGATGGCGCGGCAAGTCATAACCCGAAGTTCCAGACCGAACCGGGGCTTGCCTACGTCGCCGTGAAGCAGGGGCGCCTTGCTGCGGAAAACATCCTACGAATGATCGAAGGGAAGCCATTGAGGCGATATGACCCGCTCCGCCGCGTGGACGCCATCATCCCCCTCGGCGGGAAGCACGAATACGCGGTCGTCTTCGGCATCGCATTTCATGGATTTCTTGCATGGCTCATCCGGCGGTTCGTGGATTTGCGGTACTTTCTTTCCATTTTGCCGTTTCGCTCCGCTCTCTTTTTCTGGCTCCGAGGAGCAAAAGTGTATATTCAAAATGATTAGACACGCAAGAGTAGCTAGAAGCTAGCAGTCAGCAGCTAGGGACGACGAACGATCGGTTCTTGACTTCTAGCTACTAGCTTCTCAATTTCTTATGCACCTGCGTTCCATCCGCGATGTAAAATCATGGAAAGGCAAACGCGTTTTCCTGCGCGTTGATTTCAACGTGCCGATCGTGCGGGGAAAAGTCGCGCCGGGAGGCGATTGGCGCATTGAACGCGCTCTTCCGACGATCGGCTACCTCACGCACCACGGCGCGCGCGTCATTCTGGGAACGCACTTGGGGCGGCCGGGCGGCCGGGCGCGAGCGGCTTTGCGCCTTGATCCAATTGCGAAGCGGCTTGGGACACTGCTCGGTGGAGGGCGTGTCAAGAAGCTCCCCGAATGTGTCGGGCGGAAGGTGGCACAGGCCGTTGCCAAGATGCGCAATGGAGAACTTGTACTTCTTGAGAATCTTCGATTTCATTCCGGCGAAGACACAGACGATCCGAAATTCGCGAAAGAGCTTGCGACGCTCGCCGACGTCTATGTGAACGACGCTTTCGCCGTCTCACACCGCGAAGCGGCGTCCGTCGTTGCCATTACCAAGGAACTTCCGAGTTATGCCGGATTGCTTCTTGAAGAGGAGGTTGCGGTTCTCTCGCGCGTTACGACGCGCGCAAAGAAACCGCTCGTTGCGCTTCTTGGCGGCGCAAAAATTTCCACAAAGATCGGTACTATTCAAAATTTGGCACGGAAGGCGGGCACGGTGCTTCTTGGCGGCGCAATTACAAACACGATATTCGCGGCGCGAGGGTACGGAGTCGGTGCGTCGCTCATCTCAAAAGAAGACTTTGCGTTGGCGAAGAAATTGCGGAGTTCAAAAAAACTTGAACTTCCCGTGGACGCTGTAATAGGGGATCCGAAGCATCCCGAGCGCACTGCGCGGGTCGTGGAAATACGAGCGACGCCTCATGAAGTTTGCCCCAAAAAGTTTGCGATTTTTGATATCGGCCCGCGGACAGTCGCCCTCTATGCGGGGTTCCTGAAGCGCGCGCAAACAATCGTCTGGAACGGGCCCCTGGGATGGTTTGAGGTGCGCTCGGGGAGTCATGCCACTCGAGCGCTCGCGCGACTCATCGCGGCGCGGTCGTCCGGCCGCGCGTTTGGAGTCGTCGGAGGAGGAGAGACGATTCAGGCGCTTCACGAAACGCACATGGCGCACTTTGTGGACCATGTTTCAACCGGCGGCGGGGCGATGTTGGAATTCCTTGCCGGGAAGACGTTGCCGGGGATCAAACCGCTTATTAAAAAATAAATCAGTTTATTAACTCATACATTTTTATGTCCATCTTCTCACCCCACAAGGAGCACAAGGCGTGGTATGTGCTCTTGCACGCGCTTCTCGTAGTCTTACTCCTCTTGCTGGGTACGCTCACCGTCCTTACCGCGAAGCGCGCGCAGCGGCTTGGTCTCGCCGACAATCCGCCGCGGACCATTATGATTTCCGGGAGCGGGAAAGCGGTGGGGATTCCGGACATTGCCACCGTAAATCTTGGTCTTATCACCGAGCGCCGCGATGTCCTCTCCGCCCAGCGTGAGAACAGCGAGAAAATGAATCAACTCCTCGCGCGTTTGAAAGATCTGCAAATTCCCAAAGACGACATTCAGACAACGCAATATCAGATTTATCCGCGGTATGACTATACGAAGGGCGCGGGGACAATCGTCGGTTATACGGTGAGCCAGAGCGTTTCCGTGAAGATTCGCGATTTGGGTAAAGTGTCCGCCGTGCTTGCGGCGGCGGGGGAGGTTGGGGCGAATCAAGTCTCCGGAGTTTCTTTCACGCTGGACGACCCCGAAGATTTGCGGCAGGAAGCGCGCACCAAAGCAATCGGGAATGCGAAAGATAAGGCGCGCGATATTGCGAAGGCGTTGGGGCTGAAGTTGGGCCGGATTGTTTCCTTTAACGAATCGTCTTCTTTCCCGTCACCAATGCCGTATGCGCGCGAACTTGGGTTTGGTGGCGGAGGGGAGACCATACCGCCGCAGGTTGAGAGCGGAACGGTTGAAGTTTCGGCCGATGTTTCTGTAATGTTTGAGTTAGAATAAGAGAGCTTCTTGCTTTCGATTCAAAGTGTGCTTCCTTGGAAAATCCGAAATTCGATCCGCCGACTGGCGGACGAAATCCGAAACAATATCGAAACTCGGATTTCGTGCTTCGGATTTATTGCTCAAACTATGATCCAAAAGACCACCATCGCCGACATTCACGCTCGCGAAATACTTGACTCTCGCGGCAACCCAACAGTAGAGGTTGATGTTTTTCTTGCTGACGGAAGTAGGGGAAGGGCGGGCGTGCCCTCCGGCGCTTCCACTGGCGTTCATGAAGCGCTGGAACTCCGCGATGGAGGGAAGCGCTACGGGGGAAAGGGCGTCCTCCAAGCGGTTCATAACGTAAATGGCCCTCTTCGGAAGCTTCTCCTCGGGAGAGATGCGGCGAATCAGGAAGAGATTGACGCCATGATGATCGCGTTGGACGGAACGGCGAACAAGTCAAAACTGGGAGCAAACGCCATTTTGGGAGTGTCGCTTGCGGCGGTGAAAGCGGCCGCGGCGCATGCGTGTATACCGCTCTACCGGTATGTTCAGGGCCACTTCGGATTCCCAGCGCGACGGAAGATGCCCGTGCCGATGATGAACGTGATGAACGGGGGCGTGCACGCGGGGTGGGCGATTGATTTGCAGGAATGCATGATTGTGCCGCTCGCGCGTACGATGCGGGAGCGGGTGCGCGTGGGGGCGGAGGTGTTCCATGCGCTGGGGGGACTCCTCGCCAAAGCCGGGTATTCCACATTGAAGGGCGATGAGGGCGGTTATGCGCCTGCACTTGGGGGCAACGAGCGCGCGCTGCGGCTCATTATGGAAGCAATCCGCGGCGCAGGATATGCGCCGAAGAAGGATGTGGCGATTGCCATGGATCCGGCGTCCTCGGAGTTTTACGACAAAAAGAAGAAGCGCTATGTCCTCCGCGCGGATAAAAAAACGCTCCCTGCAGGGCAACTCACCGCGCTCTATGAGCGATGGGTGAAGAAATATCCGATCATCTCCATTGAAGACGGGCTGGCAGAGGACGACTGGGATGGTTGGAAGGCGCTTACGGCGAAACTTGGTCGCCGGATTCACCTCGTCGGCGACGACCTTTTCGTCACCAATAAGAAGCGGTTGCAGCAGGGGATCCGGCAGGGGGTGGCGAACGCAATCTTGATTAAGGTAAACCAAATCGGAACGCTCACCGAGACGATAGAGGCAATCCAACTTGCGCAGAAACACCGCTATGCCGTGATTCTCTCGCACCGCTCGGGCGAGACGTGCGACACGACGATCGCCGACCTTGCTGTTGCCGTGGGGGCGGAGTATATCAAGACGGGCAGTCTTTCGCGCAGCGAGCGCGTCGCGAAATACAATCGCCTCATGGAAATTGAAGAAGAGCTACAGAATAAATCATAAATCTCCGAATGTTCAATGCTCAAGTTTCAATGTTCAAACATCGGGCGAAACTTGAAACTTCATTGATCCTTGGAACTTGAACATTGGAATTTCTATTTTTGATTCGTGCCCGGTATTTTACCGCTATGGCTGATACTTTACGACCGCGACCAGTCGTATTAATTATCCTCGATGGATGGGGCGTGGCGCCGCCTTCGGATGGCAATGCCTTGGCGCGCGCGGACACGCCGGTTTTGGATCGCCTTATCCGCACCTATCCGGCGATGACCATCATGTCGTCATCGGAGGAGGTTGGTCTCTCGTGGGGAGAGATGGGGAATTCCGAGGTGGGGCACCTGAACATCGGCGCGGGGCGGGTGTATTACCAAACCCTCCCGCGCATACACAAGTCCATTACGAGTGGAGAATTTTTGGGAAACCCCGCATTTCTCGCCGCCGCGAACCATGTACGCGACCGGAAATCAAAACTGCACCTGCTGGGACTTCTTTCGCCGGGCGGGGTTCACAGTCATCGGGATCATTTGTTTGCTCTTCTTGAGTTCTGCAAGCGCCAGAAGTTGAAACAGGTCGTCGTACACGCGATCCTGGACGGCAGGGACACAATCTTCAACACCGGCAAGGATTTCGTGAAAGGGCTTCTTGAACGCATGAAGAAAGAAAAAGTCGGGGAGCTCGCGACGCTTACCGGGCGCTTTTACGCCATGGATCGCGACAATCGGTGGGATCGCGTAGAGAAGGCGTACAACGCCATGGTTTTGGGAGTGGGAGAGATGGCAACGGATCCGCTTGAAGCGATTGAAGCGAGCTACGCGAAGAAGGTGTACGATGAGGAGTTCGTTCCAACGGTCATCACGCGCCATGGGAAGCCGGTCGCGACGGTTGAAGACGGCGATGCGGTCATTTTTTTCAATTTTCGTCCTGACCGCTCGCGTGAGCTCGCGCGCGCATTCACCGTGCCATCGTTTGAAAAATTCCCCCGCACGCCGCGGAACGACCTTGCCTTTATCACCATGACCGAGTATGAGCAGGATCTGCCGGTCTCTGTCGCCTTTCCTCCGGAAGTGGTTACCACCTGTCTCGCCAAGGTGCTTTCAGATGCGGGACTCAAACAACTCCATATCGCCGAGACGGAAAAATACGCGCATGTGACCTTTTTTTTGAACGGTACGATTGAAGAACCGTTTCCCAACGAAGACCGCCTTATCGTTCCTTCGCCTCGCGTGGCCTCGTACGATCAGGCCCCAATGATGTCTGCGCAGGAGATTACAAAGCGCACCGTAAAGGAGATTGCCGGCGGCGCGTACGATTTTATCGTTCTGAATTTCGCAAACGGGGACATGGTTGGGCACACGGGAAATACCGAGGCGACCGTCAAGGGCGCCGAGGTCGTTGACCGCTGCGTAGGCGAGATCATGGAGGCGACCGTCGCCAAGGGCGGAGTTGTGTTCATCACTGCCGACCATGGGAATGGAGAGGAAGTGCTGAATCTCCAAACGGGTGAAATTGACAAGGAGCATTCAACAAACCCCGTTCCGTTTATCATTGCCGGCAAGCAATTTGAGGGACAGACGTTGGGGCTTCCCGAAGCGGTAGAGGGGGATCTTTCACTCGTTTCTCCGGTCGGCATGCTCGCGGATGTCGCGCCGACCATTTTGAAAGTAATGGCGATTCCCCAGCCGCCCGAGATGACCGGCCGAGCGCTCATTTGAATGAAGCATGAAGCACGTAGCGTGAAGCATTTTCCTTGAATGAATGTTTCATGTTCCATGTTTCGTGCTCCATGTGCTATGCCCGAATTGCCAGAAGTTGAAACCATACGCCTACGACCGCGCGGGGAAAGTATGTCCTCGGCGATGCGGCAGTATCATTAAAAAGACTTTTCTCGGCGGACGCGGCACCTACTTTTGTCCGAAGTGCCAGAGATAACTGGTGTGGGGGCTTGCCAATGGTTTGGATTCTGGTTATGGTGAGCATGGTACTTTCACACTGGAGGATTGCATGGACTGTGAACGGCTGGAAAAGCGCTCTGTCGTCATGGGATTTGCGATTGCGTTCGCAACCTGCGGATTGACCCTCTTGGGGAGCATGAGGGGAGTGAGCGACCCCAACGAGTTGTTCGGTACCGTATGGTGGACGGCGTATGGCTGGTTCGGGCTTACCTACCTTGCAATGAACGCCGTTTTCCACTCGGCGCTCATTGCGCGCACCGGCAAAGTCGGCTGGGCATTTCTTCACCTACTCTTTGCGTCGCCTTGGGCGCTTGTCCAGATGCTGGCCGCCACTATCGCTCCGCTGTTCCTGATGTTCAAATTGGGATTCGGCGCGCCGGTCGCCATCGGCGCAAACCTCGCCCTCGCCGCGCTGGCGTTCGCCTACTGCTATCGGCTTACCCGAACATCCCCTGCGGCTACTGTACGGATTCTGGATGCCGATTGGGCCGCCATCGAAGCCGAGGCCGATGTCGATCGCATACTTAACCCCGAAACCGACCTCCGCGCGCGCTTCGCCGCGCTCGAAAGGCCCAAGTCCTGATCACGATTCGCCCTGCTTCCCGCAGGGCATTTATTTTGATACCATAACTCTCATGTCAACCCCGTTAGAAGCCAAAAATAGATCTGATGAAACAGAAAAACCGGCGCATGGAACGCGCCTTACGGCTGGCGTTTCGGCACGCGGGAGCGATGGTCAGCTTCTAACGGGGTCAACGCTCCTGGAAGTCAAAAATCTTTCCGTTTTCCTGGGTGGAGTCGAGGTCCTCCACGACGTTACTTTTATAGTGGAGGAGGGCTCAATGACTGCGGTCATTGGCCCAAACGGTTCGGGAAAAACTACGCTGTTCCGCGCGCTCATGGGCATGGCGCCATACGCCGGAGAGATCGTGTGGCACAAAAAAGTCCGCTTCGGATATGTGCCGCAGCGATTGGACTTTGACCGGCTGTTTCCGCTAACCGTCCGCGAGCTTTTCTTGCTCCGTCGCAGGAGCGGCGATTTTTGGCTCGGCGGCCGCAGCGCTGCAGAGGCAGTCCGCAATGCGCTTTCCCACGTGCACGCAGCGCACCTCATTCCCCGCCGCATCGGTACGCTCTCGGGCGGGGAGCTTCAGCGCGTTCTCATTGCTTACGCGATTTTTGAGCGTCCGGACGTGCTCTTTTTTGACGAACCGACCACCGGTATTGATGTCGCCGGCGAAGCGACGGCGTATAGCTTGATCAAGCATCTCGCAAAAGAGTTGCGGCTCACCGTGCTTCTTATTTCCCATGATTTGAACGTCGTATTCCAGTATGTGGATCAGGTGATTTGTTTGAATCGCGCGATGCTCTGTTACGGCGCGCCGCAGAAGGTTTTGACCCCCACGCAGCTTCAAGAGCTGTACGGCGCTGAAACCGTATTTTACCACCACCGCCACGCCGCCGAGCCTGCAGGAGAAGAAGCCCACGCGCATGAGAAACACGAGCATGAAACACGTAACACGTAACATGGAACACAAAATAGGTAATACAGTGCACGAAGCGCGGGACGTATGCCTTGAACGAATGCTTCATGCTACGTGTTCCATGCTTCATGACCTATGCTTCAGCTTTGGCAAATAATTATCGGCATCGTAGTCGCGATCGCGGCCGCCTTTCTGGGAACGTTTGTCGTTTCCAGGAGGATGTCGCTCGTCGCTGACGCGCTATCGCATGTGGCACTTCCGGGGATGGGGATCGCGCTTATGCTCGGCTTTGAACCATTTCTCGGTGGGTTTGCGATTATGGCGCTCGCCGTTCTGGGCATCGGCGTTCTTGAAGCGCGGCGAATGGTGCTCGCGGATACGCTTATCGGCGTTTTATTTACCGCCGCGCTCGCCGTGGGTCTCCTCATCGTGCCGGATCTTGAATTGATTGAGGTATTGTTCGGAGACATCACGGGGATCAATCTCGCGAATGGCCTGCTGACGCTCGTGGGCGGGGCAGTTATCGTTTTCACCACCCTTCGATACTTGCCGCAGTTTGCCAAAATCACCTTTGCGCCGGAGCTTGCGGCAAGCGAGGGCGTTCCTGTGGCACGGATGAACCTCCTTTTCCTGTTTCTCCTCGCCGGAACGGTGGCGATTGGCATTAAGGCGATTGGCGTACTGTTGATGGGCGCGCTGGTGATTCTTCCGGCGGCCTCGGCGCGGAACATTGCGCGTGATTTGCGCGAAACTCTGATTTTTTCGGTGGGTATCGGCTGCGCGATCGTGCTCATCGGTTTTTTCGTCGCAAACGCATTCCGCATGCCCCCGGGACCGTCCGTCGTTATCACGGGGGCGCTGATCTTCGGCATATCGCTCCTCGTGCGGAGGCGGTCATAATATGCCATTTGACGTAGCTGTTTTCCGCATCGTGAACGGCCTTGCCGGAAAGAATCCTTTTCTTGACGCTTTGGGCGTTGCCGCGGCAAGCGGCCTCGTATTCATTCTCGGAGTTTTGGTCATCGTGCCGTTCCTTCTCCGGCGGAAAAACGGACTTGTATTCGCAGTGAAGTCGTTCCTTGCGGCGGCTGTCGGTTGGGCGGCGAGCGAGTTCATCGGGTTTGTTTTCTTTCGTCCGCGCCCCTTCGTTGTTCTTGCGGGCGTTGCCAAACTGATAGATCGGGGCGCGTGGGAACGCTCATTTCCCTCGGGTCACGCGACAATCGTCTTCGCGTTCGCGGTATCATTGTTTCTGTATGCGAGAGAAATGCGGAACGCATCGTTCCGTGCGCTCTCGTACATAGGCCTAGCGCTTGCTGCAGGGGTCGCTCTTTCCCGCGTTTTTGTCGGCGTGCATTACCCCTTGGATGTTTTGGGCGGCGCGTTTCTCGGAACCCTTGCCGCGGCAACGGTGTTTGTGATAGGAAGGGCAGTTACGCCTAATAAACATGAAACACGTAGCATGTAACACGTAACATGGAGCACGAAGCGCGAAGCGCAATCCTTAAACGGATGCTTCATGCTCCATGCTTCATGAATTACTATGTTATACCCAATTATCCTTGCAGGAGGCGGCGGGACACGGCTATGGCCAGTCTCGCGGAAGAGCCACCCCAAACAGGTGCTGCCGATTTTGGGTGGGAAGACGCTTCTTCAACGGACATACCTCCGCCTCCGTCGAGGATTCGGACCTGACCGCATTTTTGTCGCCACCGCAGAATCGCTCCTCGGCGCAGTGCGCGCGCAACTGCCAGAACTGTCCAAAAAGAATATCTCGC
The DNA here is from genome assembly GCA_038062475.1 of Patescibacteria group bacterium. Taxonomy (GTDB): domain Bacteria; phylum Patescibacteriota; class Patescibacteriia; order JBBTXB01; family JBBTXB01; genus JBBTXB01. The sequence continues at coordinate 1,042 of JBBTXB010000094.1, read as the reverse complement.
TGGAACCGCTCCGGCGCGAGACCGCCCCCGCGCTCGGTCTGGCGCTTCTGCGCATCCGCGCGCGCGACCCGCAAGCGTCTTTTGTTTACATAAACGCCGACAATTTCATTCGGGACGAAGCCGAGTTTATTCGCGTGATGCGGGCGGCGGAGCGCCTTGTTTCCAGCAATCCTGAACAACTAGTTTTGATTGGCGTCAAGCCGAGCTATCCCGAAACCGGTTACGGCTACATAAAGCTGGGGAAGCGGGCGGCTCGTGCTGGCGGTTACGGCAGCTACGCGGTTGAACAATTTGTAGAAAAGCCCGATACGGCTCGCGCCAAGCGGTTCCTCGCCGCGGGGAATTATTTATGGAACCCGACACTCCTCGTCGGAAGAGTTGACCACATGCTCGCGCTGTATAAAAAGCATCTTCCGGCGGCGTATCGTCACCTTAAAAAAATTACGCCCGCGCTTGGGACTCGTCGGGAAACGGCAGTGATTCGTCGTGCATTCCGTGCTATGCCGCGCGAGACGATTGACTACGGCATTTTGGAGAAAGAAAAATCCATGGTTGTCATTCCGGCCGATTTTGGATGGATTGACGTCGGCCACTGGCGGACGGTGAAAGAGGTGCTTTCTCCCGACGTGCGCGCAACCCTTGCCGTCGGTCGGCATGTGAGCGTTGGCAGCGAAGGCAATCTTATCTATGGATTTTCCGGGAAGCTCATCGCAACCGCAGGCATTAAAAACATGATTATCATAGAGACCGACGACGCGATTCTCGTCTGCCCGCGCGACCGCGCGCACGACGTAAAAAAATTGGTCGCAGAGATACAGAAAAGGGGATTGAAGAAATACCTTTAGATAAAAAATCCGAAATCCGATCCGCCGACTGGCGGACGAAATCCGAAACCCCATCCCTCCGCCAGCTGGCGGAGCCAGTGCGCCCGATCCCGACACCGTATTCTCAGTGTATAAAGGCGGTCGGGATCCCGTATCGAATCGGGACCATGACTCCGCAGGCAAGAGCAGGTCGGAACCACGGGACGGGATGGGGTTTC
>JBBTXB010000093.1:5157-6346 GCA_038062475.1 Patescibacteria group bacterium | reverse complement strand
GCGAACTCGCCATCTTCCGTTACCGGCTCCGGCAGGTACTCGGATTGCGTATTTTTGCCTGACATATTTGTTTTTAACGTTTTTGTTACTCGCCCGAAACTTTGGAGTCGTAAAACGAACAAAATTTCGCTGGGAGTAACAACCGAGCACTCAACGCTTTGAGTGCTCGGTGCACTCCTGCTCTCCTCCTACAATATCGCACTCGGGGGCACCCCGCAAGCGTGTCCTATTTCAGATGCTTACCAATAATTTAAGCGAACATTTGAAAATGCGAGTTCTCCATTTTCTCCCCCAAAAAGCAACGGACGATGATTAGAGTGAGCGTTTGAAAGGACGCACCAAAGACATCCACTCCTCTTAAGCAGAAAGCGCACATCGGAGCGAGCGTTTGAAAGGGTGAGTATTCCTTCGTGAATATTCTAAATCAAATGAACCCTTTCACAGCGAGCGAGATGTGCGCTTTCTGCTTAACCCCTCACAATCTCGGTTCGGATCTGGGCGGCGGAGTGCCCACGGGCGCTCCAAATTCCCCTCGCTCCAGAATCTCCGCCTCCACCAACGCCCGCGGCCGACCGTACTTCAAGCGCGATAACTGTTTGGTGGCGTCAATGTACTTTGCCTCCCCCTTTACCACGTCGCCTACAGCCATGTTGAATGGCCGCGAGGCGGTGTTGTCAATGAGGATTTTGGCGTTCACCGTATACGCCTCGACATTCACGAGATCATACACATTAAAGGTGGGCGCGAATTCCTTGGCGAGAAATTCCGCATCCTCCACGCCGACGCGGAACGCCCCCATGCTGCCGACGTTGCCGAAGATGGCATCGCGGATGACGGTATCGTTGCCTTTGGTGAGCTGGCCGATAAACTGGTGCGCGATGATGAGATCCAGGCCGTACTTGCGCGCTTCCGAAAGGATGACGGCGATTGAATCGGTCAGGAAGTTCTGGAATTCGTCTATGTACAGGTAGAAATCCTTGCGCAGTTTCGGGTCCATGTCGCCCCTCGCGAGCGCCGCCATGAGGATCTTGCCGACGATGACCATGCCGACGAGGTACGCGTTCAGGTCGCCGATCTTCCCCTTGCGGAGCGGTACGAGCAGGATCTTGCTCTCGTCCATAACCTGACGGAAATCGAAGGCGCTCTGCTGCTGGCCGATGATCGGCCGCATGAAATCGTTGGTAAGGAA
>JBBTXB010000093.1:0-5057 GCA_038062475.1 Patescibacteria group bacterium | reverse complement strand
CCGCCGGTGGCCTTGAGGTCGTAGAGCTTATCAAAAATCTTGAGCATCTCGTTCACCGCAAAAGTCTTCTGCTCCGGGTATTGGGGGTCGTATTCAAGCAGATTCAGCCCGAGCGGCCGCTCGAGGTCCGCAGGGTCAAAGACGATCACGTCATCGGCGCGCTCCTTGGGGACGAACGCCAGGACGTCGTCGGCGAAGTCACCGTGCGGATCAATCACGCACACGCCTCGGCCTGCTTCAATGTCCTGCTTGACCATCTTCTTGAGGAACTCCGATTTGCCGACACCTGATTTGCCAATAATGTACATGTGGCGGCGGCGATCCGCCTGCTTAATGCGCACGATGGACTCCTGGCCGCGATAACGGATAGAGCCCAGCACCAAACCCTCATTGGGGAGGTTCGGCGGCGGCGGCGCCTTGCGTGCCGAAAGCCAGTGGATGTTCGGCGTTCCGATGGACGGGAGCGGGAAATGGTACAAACTCGCCAGCTCCTCGGCAGAAACGAGAATGCGGCGTTTTTCGTCAAAATAGCGATAGATAAATTCCTCAACAAGGCGATCCGTCTTCTCTCCGGCGCGGGTGAAGCTGTTTCCGTATTCGTAGATGTTGTACTGATTGAACGCGTTCAGCACATTCGCGAGCGCCGCATCCGCGCGCGCGCGTTCCGGCGCTGAACTCACAATGCGGATATTTGCCTCCAACCCCGCCTTGCTCGCCTTCTCTTCAATCCCTTTCACCAACTCTTCCTCAAGCGGAGAAAGACGATATTCTTTCTGCGGCTCGCCCGCCTTCGGCTTGGGCTTTCCCCCGATCGCGCCGAGCACACCTTTGCCTTTCATTGCCTCGGAGAGCTTCTTCCCCTGCTGCATGGTGCGGGCGATCTTCAGTCCGGACGAACGCCATTCCTTTGGGGCGGAACGGATAACGTATTGCACCGCCACGCCCTCATCCTGACCGATCTTTGAAAGGGCGTTGGTGAGGGCGGACAGCGGGTCGCCGTCCATCTTCCGATATGTCTTCAGCGGGAATCCCGCCGGACGCCGGAACGTAAGGTAGCTTCCGGTTACTGCACCCTGCGGGGAAAAGATGTTGTAATCGGGAACCTGCTCAATCTGCGCCGACGGGTACTGCGCGTGAATTTGCTGCTGCACGAATTCTTGCAAACGCTTCGGGACGACCGCGTAAAATGAAACGAGTCCCTTATGCGCGACGATTTCAAATGCGATCTCGTTTTCCGTTCCGTAAAACCATTTCTTGAATCCGCGCTCGGCGGGCATCCCGCCAATGGCGCTCATGAGCGTCTCGGCGACGGCGATATCTTCTTGAATTTCTTGAGAGGTCGGCGACTTTCGCTCCTCTTCCGCTTCCAATGCCTCCTTGGCGACGAGCACCAGCAACACCACTTTTTCAAAAGCGGCTTTTACGCGGAACCGCTTCTGTGCGCCGGCACGAAGCAAAAAAAGCGCCGGCACAGAGAATGCAAGGATTCCAACCGCCCCGATTATCGCGGGCGAGAGCAGCGTGCCAATGATAATCGGAATTGTATTTTCAAAAATATCCATAGCTACGTCCTAACTACTACGCCCTACGGACCATTCTTCTGCAACCAATCTTTCAATTCCAAAATCCGATCCGTTTTTAATTTTGTTTCTTGAATCAAAAAGAAACGGTTGATTCCCGGGAGCATCTTCAACCAATCGCTGATCGCCTTCACAATCGCCCGAACTTTCACCGTTGCGCGGCTTACCAGGTCGCGAATGGTGACCGCGGTCTCCTCCCCTTTCTCCTTAAATGCCCGCGCGACATCCGGCGGGAGACTCTGATGGGCCTCCGCAAGATTCTCCTCAAGGATGCGCTCAATGCCGGTCAATAGCTTGTCATGAGAAATGCTGCCGTGCCCACTCGGGGAAACTGTCCCGCCCGCAACCGTCGGAGTTGGTGGCGTTTCCTCCACCAACGGAGCCGATTGCTCCTCACGCGGAGTCTCCGGATTCATCTCGGAATCCTCTCGTGCAACCTCGTGCTCCGGAGTTACAAGCGGGGCGGCTTCCGGCGGATGTTCTATTTTTGATGTTTCAGGTTTCATCCCGTTAGAGACGGCCCCGACAAGTCGGGGCGCACATTACAAGTTAAATCTGTGTATCGGCGTTTATCTTTTATACTTTGGAGAAGGTCTGTATAGAACATGGGAGTGTCTCTAACGGGATTCATGTTTTCCCGACGTAAAGTCGGAATCCCGACCGCATTTATAAATATTTAAACAGGGCGTCGGGACATGCTCTATGCTCTATGCTCTATGCTTGCAGTATATCGCATTTTCCACAGCATCACCACAGAAAATCAGGGGTATAATGGAAACACCAATTTTATGCAAAAACGGCGCACGACCGACTCAGTCCGCCTCGGGCGGATTATTACTCCCAACGAAATTTCTTTCTCTTATGGATCAGAAATTGCGGGCGAGTAACAACAAAAAAATTCAGGAGATTAAAACCGACGCCTTAACGTGGGTTCATGTTTCGCGCGCGACTAAGGCGGAAACGGACGAACTCCGCCGACGGTTCGGGTTTAGTGAGCTTGATTTGAAGGACGTTCTGCCGCCGACCCAGCGGCCAAAACTGATTCCCCGGAACGACTACCTGTTCATGATTCTCATCTATCCGGTTTTTGACGAGAAGACGCGGCAAACGCGCCTTTCAGAAGTTGACTTTTTCATGAACGGCAACCTTTTGGTCACCGTAAACGATGGAGACGACGTTAAGACCATCAGCGCCCTCTTTGAAGAATGCCAAAAAGACCAAGCTACGCGGGTGCAATACTTCGCGCAAACGCCCGCGCTCCTGCTTTACGAAATTCTGAATAGAACCTTGTCCAAAATATTCCCCATGCTCATCCATGTGGGCAACGACATTGACGAAGTGGAACGCGACATTTTAACCCAATACGGCCGCGAGACTATTTCCGAAATTCTGCGCCTTAAAACCAATCTGGTGGACGTCCGCCGCGCCATGCAACAACAGCCGACTGTTATTGAAAAACTAATTATCAAAGCGCCGGAATTCTTTTCCATCGCCAAACTCCGCATCTACTTCAACGACCTGGTGGAACACAACCATGAAATCTGGGACACGCTGGAGAGCCACAAAGACGCCATCAACGCCCTGCACGAAACCAACGAATCGCTACTGTCGCTGCGCATCAATGAAATTATTAAAACACTGACGGTCTTCTCCGTGCTCTTGCTGCCCATGACGCTCGTTACCGGAATCTGGGGTATGAACCTCGCCGTCCCATTAACCAACCATCCCTATGGTTTCGGGATCGTGCTTGCGATCGTCGGCGCCGTCGGCGGTACCCTCCTCCTCATTTTCAAACGAAAAAGGTGGCTGTGAAGAAACGCAAAGCGCAATGGCAGGCCTTCGACTTCGCTTCGCTCCGCTCAGGCAATAACGTATTCCCTGAGCTTGTCGAAGGGTATTTCACTCATTTTTCGCTTTACGCTTTGCGCTTCACCTTTTGTCCTTCCGGCGTATCTTCCACGGTGTAACCAAAAACCTCAATTTCCTTCCGTATTGCGTCCGCATGCGCCCAATCCGACGCAGCTCGCGCATCTTCTCGCTCCGCAAGGAGCTTTTTTACTTCTGCCGGGACGGCGCTCGCGCGCGGCGTGCGAAGCGTAAGGCCAAACACTCGCGCAGTGTCGGCAACAAGCCGCTGTGCCTCCTTTAGCTCGGAAGCGGCAACCCCCGTTCGCAGAAGCGGATTCGCGTTTCGCACAAAAGTAAACAGAAGTCCCAGTGCCTTTGGCGTATTCAAATCATCATCCATTGCCTGCACGAATTCTTCCCGAGTCTCCTGCACAAGACGCCGAAGACCGGACTGCATGTCCCTGCCGCTCCGGGCATCCCGAAGCGCCGCCCAAAACTCATCCAATCGCCGCAACGCGCCAGCCGCGGCGGCCAAACTGTCAAAGGTGAAATTCAGCGCATCGCGATAGTGCGCGGAGATGAGCAGATAGCGCACGGCGCGGGGCTCTCCGCCGGAGGCGGATCCGCCTTTGGCGGAAAAGCCGCGCTTCAAGAGCTCCGCGAGAATGTAATAATTCCCTTTGGACTTGGACATTTTTTCGCCGTCCACGAGCAGGTGCGCGACATGCAGCCAGTAGCGTGCGAACTGCTTGCCAGTCGCGCCTTCGCTCTGCGCGATTTCGCACTCATGATGCGGGAACTTGTTGTCTTCACCGCCCGTGTGAATATCCAATGTCGCTCCGAGATAGCGCATGGCCATGGCGGAGCACTCAATGTGCCAACCCGGGTATCCTTTTCCCCACGGAGCACTCCACTGCATCAGGTGCGCCGGATTCCGTATCCAGAGCGCAAAATCGTACGGGTGGCGCTTCTCTGCAATCACCTCGACGCGAGCGCCGGGAATCAAATCAGAAACCTTGTTGCCGGAAAGCATTCCATACTTCGGAAACGTATCCAGATCATAATAGACGGATCCACTAACGACATACGCGTGACCGCGCTGTATGAGCTTCGCGATGAGCGTCAGCATGTCGCGCACATGGCGAGTCGCGCGCGGATACTTCCATGCGCGCTTCACCCCCAAACTGCGCAGATCGGCAAAAAATGCTTTCGTGTACTCTTCGGTGATCTGTTTTGGCGATACGGCTCGCTTCCGCGCCGCGGCTTCCACTTTATCCTCCCCCCCTTCCCCATCAGTCGTCGTATGCCCAACGTCGGTAATATTCATGACTTGCTTCACGCGGTAGCCAGAATATTCGAGATATCGCCGTAAGACATCCGTAAAAATAAAATATCGGAGGTTTCCGATATGCACGAAGTCGTAGACGGTCGGGCCGCAATTGTACATAGTTACCGTCCGACCTCGGCGGGGTTTGAATGCCTGTTTTTCTTTCGTGAAAGAGTCGTATAGCTTGAGCATACGGTAAGAATCAAGGACAGAAAAACACGAAGCGCGGAGTGGAAAATCCGAAATCCGAATATCGAAATCCGAAACAATATCGAAACTCTGCGCCAGAGGCGCATCCGCCT
>JBBTXB010000092.1:0-3417 GCA_038062475.1 Patescibacteria group bacterium | reverse complement strand
GAACGTAGAAACGCGTCTATGAAAACACGCAAAGTCGCTATGAACGCTCGGCTAACCTATAACTCGACTTGCAGTCGAGGTTGATATACTGGGTATGCTCTCCCAAGTCCGACAATCTGACCCCGATATTGCCGCCGCCATCGCTTCGGAAGTGAAGCGGCAGCAGTCTGGCTTGGAAATGATTGCCTCGGAAAATTTTGTTTCCGAAGCGGTGTTAGAGGCGCTGGGAACGCCGCTCACCAACAAATATTCCGAAGGGTATCCGGGATAACGCTACTATGGCGGAAACGAATGGATTGACGTCGTGGAATCGCTCGCCATAAGCCGCGCCAAGGCGCTCTTCGGCGCGGAGCACGCCAACGTCCAGCCGCACGCGGGCTCATCCGCCAACATGGCCGCCTACTTTGCACTCCTCGCCCCGGGCGAGAAAATCATGGCCATGCGCCTGGATCACGGGGGGCACCTCACGCACGGCTCGCCAGTCAATTTTTCAGGGAAGCTCTATACAATCGTCCCCTACGGCGTGCGACGCGATACGCATCGCATGGATATGGATGAGGTCCGCGCGCTCGCGCTCGCGGAACGGCCGAAACTGATCGTCGCCGGCTTCACGGCATATCCGCGGCACCTTAATTTCGCCGCCTTCCGCGCAATCGCGGATGAAGTTGGCGCATATTTCATGGTGGACATGGCGCACTTTGCGGGGCTTGTGGCGGCAAAACTCCACCCCGATCCGATTCCGTATGCGGACGTCGTAACAACGACCACGCACAAAACGCTTCGCGGACCGCGCGGCGCCATAATCCTGTGCAAAACCGCAGACCGACTCCGTCCCGATGATAAAAAAAACTTGGCGCAAAAAATTGACTCGGCCGTTTTCCCCGGCCTCCAAGGGGGGCCGTTAGAGCACTGCATAGCGGCCAAGGCGGTTTCATTCCAAGAGGCGATGCAGCCATCGTTCGCCGTTTACCAAACGCAGGTCGTCAAAAACGCGCAAGCTCTTGCGACGGAACTTATGGCCCAGGGCATTGACGTTTTGACTGCTGGCACCGACAATCACTTGGTTTTGGTTGACCTTACGAAGCTCGGCGTGGGCGGGGCTGTGGCGGAGCGCGCGCTTGACGCGGCAGGCATTTATACCAATAAAAATATGATTCCCTACGACACTCGGAAGCCGTTAGACCCGTCAGGACTGCGCATCGGCACGCCGGCACTCACAACGCGCGGCTTTACGGAAGAAGAGTTACGAACGGTCGGACGAATGATCGCGCGAACGCTCAAAAATATCGGGAATGAATTAGTCGCGACAGAAGTGCGAAAAACGGTCAGAGAACTTACCGAAAAGCATCCGATATACGCAGAGTGGAATGGAGCACAAAACACGTAACACGGAACATTAGGCATCCGTTTACGGAATGTGCTATATGCTACACGCTTCATGAAATTGATTGACGGCAAAAAACTCGCGGAGGCAATTCGCCGCGAGGTGAAAGAACAGATTGAAACTCAAGGCCTGCGACCGGGCCTTGCCGTTATTTTAGTCGGCGATGATCCCGCCTCCCACCTCTACGTCGGCCTCAAGGAGCGCAGCTGCCGTGAGGTCGGCATCCGCTTTGAAAAATTTATCTTTCCCGCTGGCGTTCCGGAGGAAACCGTCATTGAGACGATTGAAGCAGTAAACGGCCGAAGCGACATTCATGGAATTCTGGTGCAGCTGCCGCTGCCGGAAGGACTGGATGAGAATCGCGTCGTCCGTGCCATTGACCCCCGAAAAGACGTGGACGGTTTTCATCCTGAAAACTTGCGGCTTCTCCGCACCGGAAACCCGCGCCTGGTGCCCGGAGTGGCGCGCGGCATCGTTGCGCTCATTGAAGCAACCGGCGTTCCGCTCGCGGGAAAAACCGCAGCGCTTCTCGTCAATAGCGCAACATTCGCCGAGCCGATTGTTGCGCTCCTGCGTGCGCGTGGCGCGGATTCTACTGTCATACTCGCAAAGGAGGTTGCTGAAAAAACGACAGAGATGAAAAATGCTGACATTCTCATAGTCGCCATCGGCCAACCGAAATTCATCCGGGGAGAAATGATCAAAAAAGGCGCCGTCATTATTGACATCGGCACAACGCGCGTCGGCGACCGCACCGTGGGAGACGTGGATGCAGAGTCCGTCGCCACCCGCGCCGGATGGCTCTCCCCCGTTCCGGGCGGCGTCGGACCCATGACCGTCGCCATGCTCCTAAAAAACGTGCTGGAGGCGACCAAACTACCGAAAAAGTAGGACTGCCTCGGCGACAATGCCGAGGATCAGCACAAACGCAACCACACGTGCGATGGCGGGATGAACGGGAAGGGGATGCTTCACCAAACGCGCCGCACGCACTCGGAGGAACAGCGCCACGACAAGAATTCCCATAATCCCTCCGAACACGCTCCCCGAAAAGCCGATCACGCGGATAAAATTCCGCGCACCAAGGAGAAACACGACATATGGCGGAATCGTTGCCAGCGCCCACGAAGCAAGCGGGCGCATTTTATAATCATATTGAAAGGTTGCCTTCAGATTCACGGCAAAAATAAGAAACGAGGTTGCGACCGCCAGCAAACCAAAGACAACGCCCAGAAGCACAAATCCGCGCCCGAGTATCGGCTCCAAACCGGCAAGCGCCTGCTCGGTCGTCGCCGCGCCGGAAACTCCGACGATCACGGTCCCGAACAGTGCGGTCAATACGACCGGAATCAGCGTCCCCCACACCACGGCACGACGGTAGCGGAACACAGAACCGTGAAAAATGTCTTCGAGTTCAGGAATGACTGCGGTGCCGGCGATTGAAAAGAGAATCACGCCGTATGGAAGAATCGCATCCTTCCAATTTATCGTGATGAGATTCTCCACCCGCACTTCGGGTATGCCGAACGCAAGAAGGGCGAGAAGGGCGAGCACGAGTCCGCCGGTAAGGGTTGCCTCAATACTCGCAACCAGCCGCAACCTGACCGCCGTCGCGGTCGCGAGGGCGATAAAAAATGCGGTCTGATAAAAAAGATCGGTTCCGCCGAGCATCGGGGCGAGAACGGTGCGCAAAAACTCTCCGCCGATAATGATGTAGGCGACCTGCCCCCCGTATAACCCGAATATTTCCGCGGCCAGCGCGAGGTGCCGCCATCGTTCGCCGAGAAACTTCCGCGTAAGCCCAACGATGCGCAGCCGTTCCTTCGCGGCTATAGCGACCTCGGCGTAAAAAAGGTGGACGATGAGGATCACGGCGCCCAAAAGCGCAAAGTAGCCAAGGCCGAGAAGCACCCCTGCTCGCGCTAACACAAACGGAATGCCAAAAATACCGACGCCGACTATGGCGCCCATGAGCGTAAGGCCAGCGAGTAGTTCGTCGCGAACCGCCTGTTTCATCCCGTTAGAAGCAGGTC
>JBBTXB010000091.1:0-2078 GCA_038062475.1 Patescibacteria group bacterium | reverse complement strand
CAATAAAATTAATAATGCGAGGGCGACGATGGAAGCGCTCCAGTCGTTACGCGCGTCGTCTCCCGCGAGGAACAAAGAGGTGTCCGCACCAGCAGCTTCTGAATCTGAATCAAAAGTTTCTAACGGGATATGACTTTCGCGCTCCATAATTTGAAACCGGCAAAAGGCGCGGTGCGCCGCCGCCGTCGCGTGGGCCGTGGGCATGGTTCCGGCCGCGGAACTTACTCGGGACGCGGCATGAAAGGGCAGCGCGCTCGTACGGGAGGCCGGAATCGTCTGAGGCAAAAAGGAATCCGTCAGATGCTTTTGGCGCAGCCGAAATTGGGAGGGTTTCGCAGTCTTCGGCCGAAAGCGGCAGTGGTTAATCTTGAAACTTTGGAACGTGTGTTCCCCGCGAGAGCGACAGTGAATCCCAAAGCGCTCCTCGAGCGCGGTCTTGTGTCTCGCGGCGTTCCCATAAAGATTTTGAGCGTCGGTGAACTCACCAAGGCGCTCACTGTCGCCGGCTGTTCCGTTTCCAAAGCCGCGAAGGCAAAGATCGTTGCTGCGGGCGGCACCGTAAATGAGAATGTAGAACGTAGAAGGTAGTATGTAGAACGTAGTATTGACGCGAGCGAGCGAATTAAAATCTCTACGTTCTACCTTCTACGTACTACCTACTAATACTATGCGCATTTTTCAGCTTTGGCGCACCAAGGATCTCCGGCGTAGCATCTTGATTGTTCTCGGGATGCTCGTTATCTTTCGCGTCGCCGCTCACATTCCGATCCCCGGAGTGAACGTCGAAAACTTGCAGCTTTTTTTTCGTTCCAATCAGATTTTGGGACTTTTGAACATTTTTTCCGGCGGCACGATTGAGAATTTTTCCGTCGTGGCCCTCGGCATCGCCCCTTACATTACCGCCTCCATCATTCTGCAACTCCTCACCATGGTCGTGCCGGCTCTGGAGGAGATTTCCAAGGAAGGGGAGGCGGGAAGGGCGCGCATCAACCAATACACGCGGCTCCTTACCGTCCCGCTCGCCGCTCTGCAATCGTACGGAATGATCACGCTTCTGCGTCAGGCCTCACGGCCGGTCATTACCGACACATCATTGTTTGCTCTCGTGCTCATGGTGACGACGCTCGTGGGCGGTACCGTCTTTTTGATGTGGCTCGGGGAATTGATTTCGGAGCAAAAAGTAGGGAACGGCATTTCACTCCTCATCTTTGCCGGTATTATTTCAGGGCTGCCGGTTCAAATTCAACGGTTTGCCATCACCTTTGATCGCGCGCAGCTTATGAACGCGCTGCTTTTTGTTGCAATCGGTCTTGTCACGATCGCGGGCGTGGTGCTCATCACCGAGGCGCAGCGGAATGTGCAGGTTTCCTACGCAAAGCGCGTCCGTGGTATGCGCGTCTACGGCGGCGTGGATACGCACCTGCCGCTGCGCGTCAACATGGCGGGAGTGATTCCCATCATCTTTGCAATTTCCATCATTCTTTTTCCGCCCATGATCGCGCAGTTTTTCGTGCGCGCACAGACGCTGTGGATCGCGCAGGCGGCGCAATGGGTAATTACCGTGTTCCAGAACCAGCTCGTGTACGGCATTCTGTACTTCGTATTCGTGGTTGGGTTCACTTATTTTTACACCGCTGTTATTTTTCACCCGGAGCAGATTGCCGAGCACTTGCAGAAGCAGGGCGGCTTCATCCCGGGGCACCGTCCCGGTAGGCCGACGGCCCAGTATCTCCAATATATTACGAACCGCATCATTCTTGCCGGCGCGCTGTTCTTAGGCGCGATTGCGGTACTGCCCCTTGTTGCCCAGCGCTTTACCGGCATCGCCGAGCTCGCCTTGGGCGGCACGAGTCTATTGATCGTCGTCTCTGTTGTCATTGAAACCGTGAAGCAGATTGAATCGCGGCTTGTGAACCAAGAGTACGAGGGACTCTAAAGTAAGAGTAAGAGATAGAGCAAGACTGTAGAAAAACGTTTTTATTCTCTAAGTAATAATTATTCCCTGAGCTTGTCGAAGGGTTATGCAATGGCAGGCCTTCGACTTCGCTTCGCTCCGCTCAGGCAATAACGTATTCCCT
>JBBTXB010000090.1:0-2189 GCA_038062475.1 Patescibacteria group bacterium | reverse complement strand
CGCGATCCGTCGTTCTATCAGATTGCTGATCGGTTCTTCGCGCTCTCTGAAAAATATAATTTCCGGTACACGATATTCGTTATTGGCAGAGATTTGGAAAATCCGGAGGTCTTCGCCCGCGTCCGGGAGTGGGCGCGGGCTGGTCACGAAATCGGAAACCATACATGGACGCATCACCATAATCTTGGAGCGCTCCCGCGGCCGCGGATGGAGGAAGAAGTGTTGCGTGCGCACGAAATCATCACTCGTTGCACTGGGGCTGAACCGCGTGGATTTATCAGTCCGGCGTGGAGCACCAGCAGAGAATTGATAGATGTCCTCATCAGGGCTGGCTACCTTTACGACACGTCCATCTTTCCGTCCCCGCTGCTCGCGTTGGCTATGGCTAAACTTTCTTTAAATGCCCGTTCGCACGGAGTGTACAATGCCAGTTGGTGGAAGCGTCGGGACAAACGTGCAGCTTTTTTTGCTCCGCGCCAGCCATATTTTTTGAACGGCTCATCACTGCTTCACCGGAAAGAATCAGGTATTCTGATGATGCCACTTCCGACCCTGTCCGCATTCCGCATTCCGTGCTGGCATACGTTTTCTTTTTTTATCGGTTCCATGCTTCAACGGGCACTTGTGCGTCTCACCGCGCGCACTACCGATACCTTCTATTATTTGATGCATCCGGCTGACCTGACGGATTGGGAACGCGATCTTGACCCGGCGTTTCGTAAGCAGTACGCTTCGGAGCTCGCGCTTTTTGAGCGCCTGCGCACACCTTTTAAGAGAAAAGAAAAGTTGGCTAGTGAAGTGTTCCAAACGCTCGCCAAGTTGGGTAAATTCGTTACGCTTGAAGAGATGGCGCGCGCATGGATTAGCTCCGCGCAAAATCGTTCTCAATCAATTCAATGAAAATCGCCATTTTCACTAGTGAAGAGTATGCCTTTCTTTACGGCGCGTGGCAGCGTACGATTCCAGAATTGCAAAAATCGCACGACGTCGTCGGCCTGTGGCTTTTTCCCGATATTCTTAAGAACTTGCGGGGGTGGCACGTACCGGTCTGGTATGTATGCACCTTCGGATTACTGACGACCGTCGCGCTCGCCCTCCGCGCTCTCGTGACGCGTCTTGCAGAGCGGGGAAACTATGAATCACTGGCGCGTTTTCACGGCGTTTCTTTTCATCGCGCCCGCACACCGAATGCCCCCGAGGTAGTGCAGTGGGTTAAAGACCAGCAGATAGACGTAGTTTTAATTACGGTCGGTTTTATCATCAAACAGCCGCTCATTGACGCTGTGCGCGTCGCGGTGGTGAATAAGCACAGTGCTTTATTGCCGTCTTGTAGAGGACTGCTGCCGGTTTTTTGGACACTGTTAACTGGTGAAACACCGGTAGGCGTTACAGTTCATAAAATAGACACAGAAATTGACCACGGCGAAATTATTTTACAACGTGCGTATCCAGAATTCCGCGGGAGTGTCTATGATGCTTACACGATGATTTATCGTGATATGCCCGAACTTCTGACGGCCGCCATCCATGCTCTGGAAACGGGGGAACGCGCTCTTGTCACTGCTCCGCGGCACGTCTCGTACCACAGTCTTCCGAGTCGCGCTGATGTCCGTTTATTCCGCGCCAAGGGACTTCGGTTTGTGTAAATACAGTTTTGGCCCGGCGTAGCTGGACGCCACAGCCAATGTGCCATTATGAAATTAAGCGTAGTTCTGCCCTGCTACAACGAGGAAGAAAACATCGCACGTATTCCTGAAGTTTTGGTTCCGGAACTTCAGAAACTCGGTTGCGATTACGAAATTATTTTGATTGATGACGGAAGCACCGATCGGAGCTTTGAGGTTGCTCGGGCGCTTGCCGTGCTCAATCTTCGCATCATCCGCCATGAAAAGAACGGCGGCATTGGGGCAGCGGTCAAAACCGGCATTCGGAATGCGAGCGGCGACCTGCTCGTTATTTTGGATGCTGATTACACATTTCACCCGCGATATATCCGCGACCTGCTCGCGCGTTTTGATAAAGGCGACATTGATTTTGTGATTGGCTCTCCGCGGTTGGCGAGTTTTGGGAAAGACATCCAAAAATACAGAGTTTTTATTAGCATTGTTGCGAACATGGTTTATTCCGCACTTCTCGGGCGGCGCGTTACGGCTGTGTCACCGATTTTTCGTCTTTATAAGACTGGACAG
>JBBTXB010000089.1:0-1329 GCA_038062475.1 Patescibacteria group bacterium | reverse complement strand
TGATGAGCGTCTCATCATCTCGAAGTTCAAATTCAGCGGGTGCCTTTGGAGGCATGGACGAGTAGCTAGTCCCGCGGAGCGGGATCCCGTTTTGCGGGATAGTTAGTAGCCAGAAGCTAGGGGCTAACTTTAGTGGGGCTTAATTATATCAAGTTTGAGGTGATTTTTGGAGGTCGCGGATGGCTTCGCGGGCGACCGTGCGATCATCCCACGGACGACGCTCCCCACCCACGATCTGCACCTGTTCGCACCCTTTGCCGGTAATGAGTACCAGATCCCTCGGACGCGCGAGGGCGATGGCTGCCTCAATCGCTTCTTTCCGATCCAAAATTTCCCGGACACCTGCCCCATCCGCCTTATTCGCGCCGGAAACGACCGCCTTGCTGATTTCTGCAGGGTCTTCATCATACGAATCATCGGTCGTTACGATCACAATGTCCGCCGCGCGGGCAGCGATCTCCCCCATCTCCGCGCGCTTTGTTTTGTCCCGCCCGCCACCGGTCGCGCCAAAAACGTGGATGATGCGCTCGTGGGGAATGAGTTTCACCGCCTCGTAAAGCGCGCGGAACGAACTCGGGTTATGGGCGTAGTCAACAATCGCGATGAAGGGCTCTGTGGCGACAAATTCCATACGCCCGGGGACGCCGGAAATTCCGGGGAGCGCCTCCGCGATTTTTGAAAGAGGAAAACCGAGTGCGGCAAGGGTTGTAATGGCCGCGAGCGCGTTCTCCACATTCATCGCGCCAATAAGGGAAGTGCGGAAAGCGGTCCCTTCTACCGTGAAATCCGCGCCGTGCGCGCCGAGCGCAGTATTCGTTGCCGTGAGCATGGAAACGAGCTTGTCTCTTGTCTCTTGTCTCTTGTCTCCTCTTTGCGTAAAGCCCCAGCGCTCGCAGCCAGCGCACGCGGCCAAAAAATCCTCGGCGGCGGCATCATCAACATTCACAACCGCAACTTTCTTTGGAAAGAAATCTTTTCTCCGATTCGCGGCGAGCCGGCGGAATAATGTGAGCTTCGCATCTTTGTACTTCTCAAAACTTCCGTGCGCTTCAATATGCTCCGGTGCAAGATTCGTGAACACCGCAACATCATACTCAATGCCTCGGTGCCGGTGCTGGGCAATCCCCTCGGAAGAAGTCTCAACAACCGCATAACGGCATCCCGCCGCGACCATATTCCGCAGGAGTCGTTGGAGACCAAAGCGTCCGAGCATGGTCATCTTAGTCGGGTTCACCCATTCACGCTCCCCTATTTTAAAAACCGCCGTAGAGGAAAGCCCCGCCTTCTCGCCGAGGCGTGCGTTCCGTTTCTCGTCCTCTCCCTCCTTCC
>JBBTXB010000088.1:0-5203 GCA_038062475.1 Patescibacteria group bacterium | reverse complement strand
ATCATCGGCCATCAGAAAATTGTGCGTTTTCTTGAGCAATCGCTTTCGGAAGGAAAGCTCGCTCATGCTTATCTTTTTGTCGGGCCTCCGCATGCGGGAAAAACCAAGGTTGCTGCGCGGTTTGCGGCGGCGCTTTTGGGTCGTACAGAGAGTCAGAGAGTCGGGCCGGAGGATGATTTTGCGGCGGTTCGGACACATCCGGATTTTTTTCTCCTTGAGCGCGAGGTTGACGATGAGACGGGTAAAATGAAGCGGGACATCGGAATCGGCGCGATTTCTTCCGAGGGAAGAGAGGCGCGTGCGGATGGCCCCGGACTTTTAGAGCGCGTTTCCCAGAGCGCGTTTTTGGGGGGACGGAAAGTCGCGGTGGTGCTGGAAGCGGACCATTTGAACGCCAGTTCCGCCAATGCCATGTTAAAGCTGCTGGAAGAACCTCCGCGGGAGACGATTTTCATTTTGGTGGCAGCGCAAGAGCAACGACTGCCGACAACGGTCGTCTCGCGCACGGTGCTTTTGCGGTTCGGCCTTGTACCCGAGGCGGAGATTCGAAAAGCACTCCTTGCGCGCGGTCTTTCTTCGGATGACACGGCTTTTGCTCTTTCGTACGCGAATGGCCGTCCCGGCGTCGCGCTCGCGCTTGCGGGAGATGGCGAGGCACGCGATGCCCTGCGGGAGAGGAGTGCGCGTTTCCACGCCCTGTTTAGCTCCACGGTTCCCGAACGGTTTGCGGTAGCGCGAGACCTTCTCGGCAAGAATAAGTCGGGGTATGATGGGAAAGAACAAATGAAGGAGGAGCTTGCGCTGTGGCTCTCGCTCTTGCGGAGGGCGCTCCTCGCGCGCTACCTCCCGGGAGACGCGGCGGCTCCGTTCGATTCTCTCGCCCGCATTTCAACCTCAAAACTCCTTGCTCTTGCCGATCGTACGGCGCAGGCAAAGCGCGATCTTGATATGAATATTAATCCCGCGCTCGCGGTGGAAAACTTATTACTTGCCTTCGAGGCTTAAAAAAGATTATTGCTGGAGCTTGTCGGAGGCCCTTCGACAAGCTCAGGGAATAAAAAATATTATGTCCCGTAGTGACAATATGAATAAAATAAAATTTCTCATCGCGTTTGGAGCGCTCGCCCTCATGGGGGCCGGCTGCGTTACGATTCAGGGCAGCGGCGGCGCTGCCGATGGCGGCGTGTATAAGTCCGCGAATAAGGGCGAAGAATGGGTGCAAAAGGCCGCCGTTCTTACCATTCCCGGACGCACTGCTTCCATTGCCAGCGTGAATACGATCAACATATCCGCGGACCCACAGGACCCACGCGCGCTCTATCTTGGTACGGCGGAGAGCGGATTGTGGGTGAGCTACGACGGGGCCGAGTCATGGTTTGCCGCCGGGGGGCTCGCCCGCGGGCAAGTGCCAGCTGTTGCAGTTGATCCCAAAACAAAATGCACGATTTACGCCGCCTTTGAAAACAAGGTGATGAAGAGCACGGATTGCAGCCGCGAGTTTAAAGGCGTGTACTTTGATTCGCGGCAGGGAGTCACCGTAACGGCGGTCGCGCTGGACAGCTTTGATCCCAAGATCGTCTATGCCGGACTTTCCACCGGAGACCTGCTCAAAAGCGCTGATTCGGGAGCGACTTGGAGCCCGTCGTTCCGGTTTGAGAGTCCGGTTAGAAAAATTTTGATTGACCACCTCGACACGCGCATCGTCTATGCGGCAACCGCCGAGCGCGGGATTTGGAAGACGACGAACGCCGGTAAAGATTGGGCGGATGTGAATGCCGGCTTGGAGAAGTTTGCGGGTTCAAAGACGTTCCGTGACATGGCAACTGATCGTTCGGCGACCGGCACGCTTGTTCTTGCGTCACAGTACGGACTGTTGAAGACGCGGGACGGCGGGAACAGTTGGGAAGCGTTGCAGCTGTTGACGCCCCCCGGATCGGCGACGATTTATTCGCTCGCCGTGAATCCCAAGGACGGCAACGAGATGTATTACGGCACCGGTTCCACCTTTTATAAGACGGCGAACGGCGGCATCAACTGGTCAACGCGGAAACTCCCGTCCTCGCGCGCGGCGACGGTGCTGCACATTGACCCTTCAAACCCGAGCATCATCTACATGGGTGTGCGGAGGTTTGAACAGTAGCCCGCCTAAGTTTTTCGCTTGTGTGAATATGGATCATTCTGTACGAAAGCTATACTTAAGAAAAAATGCTTACTCTGCATTTTGTTCGTTTTTCGAGTCGCCTCCGGCGACTCTGAGCGAAAAATTTAGGCGGGTATGGTGAACTTTGTTGATGCGGCAAAACTGGAGTTTCGGAAGGTCGTGGAAAGTTTGCAGCGCGAACTGGGAAGTTTGCGCACGGGCCGTGCGAATCTTGCGCTTGTTGAAGACGTAGAGGTTGAGGCGTACGGAACAAAAATGGCATTGAAGGCGGTTGCGTCCCTTTCCACGCCCGACGCCCGTACGGTGCTTATTGAACCGTGGGACAAAACTGTTCTGAAGGACATAGAACGCGCGATTATTGCCGGGAATCTCGGAATCAATCCGGTGGTGGATGGCGTTGCGGTGCGGCTCGTCGTTCCCATGTTGACCGAAGAATCGCGGAAGGAGCTTATCAAGGTGATGAAAGGGAAGCTGGAAGAGCATCGTCAGCGGCTCCGGCGCGTTCGCGATGAGGTGAAGGAGAAGATTATCGCCTCCGAGCGCGAAAAAAATCTTTCGGAGGACGAACGGTTTCGTCAGCAGGAACTTTTGGACAAGATGACGGGTGAGTGTAACGATGAGATTAAGGACATCGGGGAAAATAAAGAAAGAGAAATCATGACCATCTAGGTTTTGTGGAACGTGGAGAACCAAAAAGTTCGAGCATGACAGAGTACGAGGAACAGCTTCGGAGAGCTGAAGCGCTTCTTGGCGATGAGAAGCAGCCGGAACCTTCTGTGCCGAAAGAAAGTGCGGAAGAAGCGCCGGCGAGTACTGAAACGGATGAAGAAATTAGCGCGCGGCTTAAACGGGAGCTTGGATTGACGGTCGAGAAAAAGGAAACGAAGTCGGCGCTGGAGGAGAAACTGGGGAAGCTCGCGCCAGAACAGCGAGCCGAACTTGCGTCAAAAATTTCTTCATACGAACAGATGATCGCGCAAGAAGAGGCGGAGATTGAGAGCGTGAAGAAAGATCTTGATTTGAGTGAAGGGGCTGCGGGACTGCTCGGCAAGCATCTTCCGCGAATGCGCGAGACACTCCGGCGCATGAAGGACGAGCTCCGGCGGGATGATGAAAGGAAAGAAGGGCTTACGCCGTAGTCCCGTTGGGCGACAGCTGACGAACATGAATCCCGTTAGAGACCGCTTCGCTACGGGAACGTCTAAACACTCCTTATTGCTTCCATTGCAACAAATAATAAATAGACAACGGGATTTGCTTGCTCTCGGGCGAAGCGTTCCTTGTCTCTAACGGGATGATCCCGTTAGAAACCGCGGTCGCACTCTATGCAGACATTGTTATGAAAAAGAAAGCATCAGATAATTATCAGCCGTGTAATTATTCGCAGGCGCTGACCGCGACCTGCTTCTAACGGGATGAAGAAGCAATCTTCAAAATTTGCGCCAGAGGCGCATCCGCCTCGGGTGGACATGGACAAGCTCGTCTCGCTCGCCAAGCGGCGCGGTTTTATTTTTCCCGGATCCGAGATTTACGGGGGACTCGCCAACTCCTGGGATTACGGTCCGCTGGGGGCGGAGCTTAAAAAAAATATCAAGGATGAATGGTGGAGTTGGTTCGTCCGGCGGCGCACAGACGTTGTCGGTCTTGACGCCGCGCTCATCATGAATCCGAAGGTGTGGGAGTCCTCTGGTCACATCGCCGGGTTCTCCGATCCGCTGGTGGAGTGCAAAAAATGCCACAACCGATTCCGTGCCGGGGAGCTATCTGGGGAGAAGTGTCCGAATTGCGGCGGCGAACTCACCGCGCCCAAGCAATTCAATCTGATGTTCAAGACGTTTATGGGACCGGCGGAGGAAAAAGCGAACGTCGCGTATCTTCGTCCGGAAACCGCACAAGCGATGTTCGTGGATTTCAAGCTGGTGTTGGATGCGACGCGCAAGCGACTGCCCTTCGGCATTGCGCAGGTCGGCAAGGCCTTTCGCAATGAAATAACCCCCGGCAACTTTATTTTTCGCACTCGCGAGTTTGAACAGATGGAGATTGAGTATTTTGTTGATCCAAACGATTGGGAAAAATATTTTGAGTACTGGCTCAAAGAAATGAAGCGGTGGCTGAAACATCTCGGTATCAAAGAAAACAATCTCCACTTTGCCGAGATTCCGGAAGGGGAGCGCGCGCATTACTCCCAGCGCACCGTGGATGTTGAGTATAAATATCCATTCGGCCAAAAAGAGCTGTACGGCCTTGCGTATCGCGGTGATTTTGATTTGCGGCAGCACATGAAAGGCAGCGGTCAGGATTTGCGATACACGGATCCGGAAGACCCGAAAAAGAAATTCGTGCCTCACGTGATTGAGCCGACCTGGGGCGTGGATCGCTCGGTACTCGTGGCCATGCTTGAGGCATATCACGAAGAACAAGCGCCGACTGCGGAAGGCGAGCGCGACATGCGCGTGGTGATGAAGTTCCCGAGCTGGCTTGCGCCAATAAAGGTTGCGGTCCTCCCGCTTTCCAAAAAAGAAGACCTGTGCAGCATTGCCATGCCGATATATGAGACGCTCGCCAAACATTTCGTCTGCGAATATGATGAAACGCAGAGCATCGGGAAGCGGTATCGTCGGCAAGATGAGATTGGCACTCCGTACTGTGTGACGGTGGACTTTGAATCACCTGATGATAAAAAGGTTACCGTCCGCGACCGCGATTCCATGAAGCAGGACAGAGTTCCTATTGCAGACCTCGAGGACTATCTGGGAGAGAAGCTCGCATAACATTATGACTTACGGCAAAAATCTGAAGCACGAAATCCGAAGCACGAAACAATATCGAAACTCTGCGCCAGAGGCGCATCCGCCTTCGGCGGAGAATGTCCCAATGATCAAAATCGTTTCGGAAATTCGGATTTCAGTCATTCGGATTTGTTTCGGATTTCGATATTCGGATTTCGGATTTCAACGCCCATTTTTTGGCTCCTCATTATGAACGTGCAGAAATTTACGCTTCCAAACGGAGTGCGCGTACTGCTCATCCCGACCGACGGCA
>JBBTXB010000087.1:0-3080 GCA_038062475.1 Patescibacteria group bacterium | reverse complement strand
TGGAGGGCATTTCTTGTAGACGGAGAATCATCGACGATAAGTAATTTCTTCATTGTGACATTTTATGTTAGCAGAGTTAACTTTAGTTGTCAAAAAAGAGGGCAAAAGTGTCCTGCTCATTTTCCTCCCCTCTCTGGTAAGCCATCTCTTTTAATCGGCGTTCTCTCCACAAGCGAGAGGTTTGGATCCATTTATTTCCAGCGGGCTTTTCGGCATGCTGATCTTTAGATGAGCATAAAGAGATAAAAATCAGGGAGGTGTTCCATCAGGAAACGTTTTTTGCGAAATAAAGCTGGGGCCGGGTGATCCTGTTCGTCTAACTGGCACCATGAGGGTGGCCTCCGATGGATGCCTTAAGACATTATATGTATGGTTTAGACCTCAAGATGGGCATCATGGAATGCGATACCCGACGCCAATTCGCTTTGATTAGGACACCCGGCCCCTTTTGGATATGAAGATTGTTAGGGGTTTTTCAAAACCTGACAACCCGCTACTCCTGAAGCAATTTCACAAACTCTTCTCCTGTCATAGGCAGACCAAAGAAGTACCCTTGCGCCTCGTCGCACCGGCACGATCGCAGGAACAGGAGCTGTTCCCTTGTCTCTACCCCCTCTGCCACCACTTTTATCCCGAGGCTGTGTGCCATTGCGATAATCGCTATTACGATCGCCTTGGCGTTAGGGTCTACAGTGACTTCTTTAAGGAAAGTCTTGTCTATCTTAATGGTGTCAATCGGGAACCGTTTTAGGTAGCCCAGAGATGAGTACCCTGTTCCAAAGTCGTCTATCGACATTCGTATCCCCATAACGCTCAATTCATTTAACACTGCAACGCTGCGTGGCTCCATGGCGATGCTCTCGGTGATCTCGATATCGAGAGACGACGGCTCCATGCCCGTTTCGACCAGCACTTGACTCACTATTTCCGGGAGGTTCTTTAAAAGAAACTGCCGTGACGAGAAATTTACGTCTATGCGAATGTGCTGACACCCTGCGTTTTTCCACGCGCCGTGCTGTTTGCAGGCTGTCGCGAGAACCAGTTCTCCGATTTTTACGATAAGGTCAGTATCTTCCGCCACCTGCAAGAAGCTCGCGGGCAGGGTCATGCCGTCCCGGGGGTGATCCCAGCGGAGGAGGGCTTCTGCCCCGGTAATCGAGCAGTCAGACACGGAGACAATGGGCTGATAATAGACCATGAACTCCAAATTGTTAATGCCTTGTCTCAAATCAGCCTCAAGCTGAAGACGTTTCATGGCGATGTCTCGCAGACTGGCGTCAAACACCTCATAGCGGGCCCTGCCGGATGACTTGGCCTGATACATCGCTATGTCGGCGTCCCGGAGGATGTCATCTTCCTGTGCATACTCTTCCGAATTCAGAGCGACCCCGATGCTTGCCGTGATAAACACCTCGTACCCATCAATGTCGAATGGTGAACTCATTTCAAGTTTGATCCTTTCCGCTACCCTCAAG
Organism: Patescibacteria group bacterium; assembly: GCA_038062475.1. GTDB lineage: Bacteria > Patescibacteriota > Patescibacteriia > JBBTXB01 > JBBTXB01 > JBBTXB01. The sequence goes on along the minus strand of JBBTXB010000087.1, from coordinate 1,605 downwards.
GTGTCGCTGATGTCTGTGATGTCATCGAGAAGTATTGCGAACTCATCTCCCCCTAGACGTGAAAGCATGTCGGTGGTACGGATGCAATGTTCCAACCTCCGCGCCGTCTTGATAAGTACCTGGTCGCCCATCCGGTGTCCCATGCTGTCGTTGACCACCTTGAAGTTGTCCAGGTCCACGAAGAGCACGGCAAAGAGATAGTTCTCATGCTCCTTAGGCCGCTTACTGATACGGCCTAAGTGCCTTGTAAACTGGACGCGGTTTGGCAGGTTTGTCAACTGGTCATAAAACGCCTGATGCTCTAAAGCCTTTTCAGCCTGCACGCGGTGCGTTATTTCCTGCTGCATCGAGCCGAGGATCTCATTTATCCTGTTGTCATACTCTTCAATGTCACTGATCGCGACTTGGGAAATAAGCCGCGCCAGATAAAGGCTTATAATCACAAGCACACACACAGTGCCGAGCATAACCGCCATAGACAGCGGAGGCATGTAATTAAGTACCGATGACAGAAATCTTATGTTCACAAAGAGGAGGGAAACGACGACTAGCATGACTATCGAATTGATGAGCGATATGTTACGCTTTATTGATTTAATGACTGCCGACCTATTGTGCTTTATTTTATCCGTCATATCACTACTGTCCGATTACCGTTTCTTAAAAATGTTATAACCCATTAAAATAGAAAGAATTTGTGGTTCAAAAATCAGGCAAAAGGAAGCAAAAGGGGTTCTCGACCGTCTGCTCAATAATGAGCCCATGAGGACATGCCATACTCCACCTCCAGGTTTCCGCCTACCACAAATGACGCTGAGCGCCTATGCGAGCTTACGCCCAGCGCCTAACATGTATTAGCCACCCCCACTTTGCCTGCGGAACTCATTGTAATAGAAGTGGCTTCGCTCCTCGTCTCCGAGCGCGATGTCATGAAGCAGTTGAATGCTGATGATCGGACCAGGCAAAATGCCCTCTTCATCGATGTCGCTCCCGTCGTAATCGGGGTTGGTGGGGATCTCAACGTTACTGATCCACCAGACTTCGATCTTGCGGAGAAGTGAGACCATATCGAGGCAGCACTGCTCGAAGTCGGGCGGCAAACTCTCGGAGCCTAGCTCGGAGCCTAGCGTGGAGAACAACTGGTGCGCGAGCGTGTTCCGGCACGCTTTCACACGATCGAAAGCACGCACATCGGCTTCATCGATCGCGTTCATCTCTTTCAGCCAATCTAGACTGGCGTAGACCGGGCTCCTGTTCCGCGCGAGCACATCCGATTGGTATTTGGGATCGACTCTGTCACCGGTTTCATCAAAACCCGTCCAAAAGAAGCCGCGAATGCGGCCCACGATGGAGTCCTTGAGGGCCTCGAAAGCCGCGATGTAGACGGACGCCGCGGGGAGACGGCTACGCGTCACATCCGGATTCAGGAAGTTCTCCCACGCCTGTCGGACTTTGGGGTTCATCGGTGGTGCTCCGTGTGGCTAATATATTGAGCAGTTTTCTGGATTTTATCAGAATTTTATGAACAGTTCAAGAATTTCAAGAAAAAGTCAGCATTGTCCGGTTACGTTTTTGCATATAGACCGTCCGCAGTAGTTTTTTTAT
>JBBTXB010000086.1:0-2803 GCA_038062475.1 Patescibacteria group bacterium | reverse complement strand
TCTATAACGCCGGTGGGGCCGCAGGCCCGGGTTTATCCATAAGCTTTTTCTTTCCATTCAGCTTGTCCCACTCTTGCCACATGGTGCTGGTGCGATCGGAATGCAGGATTTCATTTCTGATCAAAAACAAAACTACCGTGCCGAGCGTTGAAGCCAAACCTACGAGAATAAAAACGGTAGCGAACCCAAACAAATCGGCAAGCACGCCGCCCAGTGCCGCTGTTCCCGAAATCCCGAGGCCGATCGCCACACTGTGCAAGCTCCACTCAAATCCTTCTTTGAATTTGTCCATGTGCCGCGTGAAAATGGCGAACCATCCCGGAAATGCGATCGCCGCGCCGATTCCCAGAACCGCCTGAAGGACATAGATGTGCCACGGCACGCGCGCGAGGAGATATAAAAATGGAATCACGCTCATAAGGGTGGAACCGGCGATGAGCAGCCAAAAGTCGTCTCGCTCGCCGCGGCGGGAGTCTATGTAGCGCGCGGCGGGAATCTGGACGATGGATTTCACGAGCCAGTAAGCGGTGGTGGCAAAACCGGCGACTTGAATGCTCCCGCCCACGAGTTGATCGGTCAAAAAGATCGCGAAAATCGGCGAGAGGAAGCCAAAGGCGGAAATCAACAAAAAATCCGAATAAATAAGAATGCGAACGATTTTATTGACCCCGTTAGAAGCCAACCGAGAGCTGAGAGTTAAGTGTGACATACGCGCGGAGCGCGCCTTACGGCTTAAGCCTGCCCAAATCGCCCGACCACCCCTTGCTTCTAACGGGGTTGACGCCAAGGGAAGGGAAGAGCATTGGACGAAGAACTTAGAAGTTGGGACTGTAAAAAACTCATCAATATTGCCTGAGCTCGTCGAAGGCCCGCAGCAGTTTTACCAAATGTTATCCTTCGACAGGCTCAGGAAATAACATTTGGCGTTTTTTCTGCAGTCTCATCTTACCTCATTCCACCCGCTTGACAAAGCAGGAAGAGTGCGGTAAAAGACAGTCGTTCAGGGAACGACAGGAGACATGTTCTTCCAGGAACGATTGACCAAATGTTCCCCGGCGCTCTTTCTTCTCGGGTGAGACGAAACGTGGACTGTCCGAAAGGACGAAAGCTCGTTTGTCTCACCCTTTTTCTTTACTGCGTTGCCCGTAATGCCACCCCTATAGCTATCGGGGTGGATGAAGGGCATTGCAAAGAATCGACGGAGCCGACACCGTGCGCAGAAAAGCGCCCTGATGCCACCCCGCCTTGCGGGGTGGACGCTTTACCGCCTTCTCTCTTCGAGGGGGGCGGTATTATTTTAAAAACTGACAAATTTTATTCCCTGAGCGTGTCGAAGGGTTAAAATTTTGCTAATCGTCGTTAGGCCTTCGACTAGCTCAGGCACTAACGATAAGTTTCTCAATGGTCGCATATTATTCCTTACCAAGTAAACGAAGCGCCTCGCCGTATTCCTTAACAGTTTTTTTCACCGCCTCGTGGATGATCTTTTTATCTTTTTCGCCAATCGCTGCGCCGAGAATGTCTGCGAGCTCCTTTTTGGGAATAGCAAAATTCCTTCCGATTCGTATGGCCTCAATTTGGCCTTTCTTAATCTTTTTATAGACGGCGATGCGGGAAACCCCAAGGAGCTTCGCCACCTCGGCAATCGTAAAAAATTCCTTGTTTGACATAAAAAATCTGTATGTTAACCACCACTACTAAGGTTAACACTTGTTAACCGTGCGGTCAATCCCGTTAGAAGCCAACTGAGTCCGTAGGAACAGGAATCAATGAAGCGCGGAGCGCACCTGACGGCTTTCGCCGAAAGTGACCTGCAGCTGACGATTGCTTCTAACGGGATCAACCCCGTTAGAAGCCGAGCAAACCTTTTAGGATACTGCGGGGAAAGTCGACTCGCGGAAGGCGCCTTGCGGCTTTCGTCTTTGAAAACTGCTGTCTGTTTTTTGCTTCTAACGGGGTCAAGTTAACTGCTCTCGACATGTTGGGATGATTTTGATATATTTCGTTCCACACTCCGCACGGAACGCCCTCATCGTCTAGCCCGGTCTAGGACACTGCGTTCTCAACGCAGGAACACCGGTTCAAATCCGGTTGGGGGTACCAAAATTTGATAATATCCCAGCACCAAAACCCGGCAAAGGTCTCGCAACACCCCGCCCCAAGTCCGACAATGACATTGGTTTCAACTATTCTCTGCGCGATACGCCTGCGGCTTCCATCAAAAAATCCCAGCACTCGCGATTAGACTTGGAGCGGGATTGTAACTGCTAGTGAAATTTCCTTCTCCGCCCGAGGCGGATCTGAAATTTCAAGCCAGTTACAAAAATGCCCGCGGACTCGTTAGAGTACGCGGGCTTTGCGTTCCGTGGTTGTGCTACGCCTCGGCGGGCGTCTCGTCCGTCCGCGACTTGGCCTTCTTGCCGAGGCGCTCCACGACGACGCGCACCTGCACGGCCTGCGGTCCCTTGGGACCCTCCCCGACCTCGTACTCGACGACCTCATCGTCGCGGAGCTCCTTGAAGCCGTCCATCTGGATATTGGAATAGTGGACGAAGAGGTCATCGCCCCCGCCGTCGGGAATGATGAACCCGTAGCCCTTCTTCCCGTCGAACCACTTCACCGTTCCTGTTGCCACGATTGCTCTCCTTGATCCGGGCGCCACGGATCATCTCTAAAAGCGCCAACGCTCCGGAATGGAGCGTTGTTTTATAGCACAGGTTATGCAGGGTGTCAACGCCGCCCCTAACCATGTCAAACGGAAGTTAAAATGTCCGCTTTCTAGGGAAGTTAGAATGTCCGGTTT
>JBBTXB010000085.1:0-7838 GCA_038062475.1 Patescibacteria group bacterium | reverse complement strand
TGGGCGACGGGATGGGGTTTCGGATTTCGATATTCGGATTTCGAGTTTATTCTTAATATGCCTCTCTGGAAACGAATCCTTCTCATTCTCGGCTTGGTCGGCTTTGCAATCGGCGTAGGATATTTGATTTATGTCGTGTTCTTCCGCGCTCCCGCCCGCCCACCGACCCCGACTCCGGGGGTACCCGTAACTCCGGGGGTTGGCGGACTCCCGACCGCCGGAGGAGCAGTGCCGCTTCCACCAGCCCCTGCGCCCGGCGCGCGGACTCCAACGCAGGTTGCAAGCGGCGGCCTTACTGCGGCGAGGACAATCACCACGACGCCGATCGTCTCCGCAGCGCTCGCAGGCGATGGCAACTCGCTCGCCTACTATTCCACCCAAGACGGCAAATTCTATCGCCTCGGACCGGACGGCACGCCGATGCTCATCTCCGACCGTACCTTCTTTAATGTTCAGAACGTCACATGGTCCGGCGAAACGGATAAAGCGATTCTTGAATATCCGGACGGCTCAAAACTGGCCGTTAATTTCGCGACCGGCGTGCAAGCGACCCTTCCCAAACACTGGCAAAACTTTGACTTCTCGCCTGACGGGGCGCAAATCATCGCCAAAAGCATGGGGCTGGACCCGAACAATCGCTGGCTCATGGTGGCAAACCCTGACGGCACCAACGCCCAAGCGATCGCTCCGCTGGGGGAGAACGGCGACAAGGTTGCGGTCAGCTGGTCGCCAAATAACCAGATCGTGGCGACATCCCGTACCGGCACGGCCATCGGCCTTGACCGTGAACGAGTGCTCTTGATCGGACTCCATGAGGAGAACTTCAAAGCGCTCACGGTGGAAGGCATTGGATTCCAGAGCGTCTGGTCCCCGCGCGGAGACCGCCTCCTCTATAGCGTCTCAAACGCGGCGTCCGGATATCGGCCCACGCTCTGGAGCGTAGAAGCCGAAGGTGAATCAATCGGCAGAAATCGCCACAGCATTGCCCTGCAGACATGGGCGGAAAAATGCACATTCGCGAGCGCGGAGGTTGCCTATTGCGCCGTTCCAACCTCTCTCCCCGAGGGCGCAGGACTCCAACCCGCGATCGCCGCGGGAACGCCTGACGCAGTCTACCGCGTGAACATTGCGACCGGGAGCATGGACTTAGTGGCGATCCCCTCCGACCGCAGCGCAATCTCCCGATTGATTGTCACTGCCGATGGAACCACGCTCTATTACACGAACGCGCAGACGGGACAGCTTTCGCAGATTCGATTGGAGTAAGAGATAGAGTAAGAGTTTCTCGCTTCTTATGACTCGCCGCTTCTCCTTGGGTTTCGCCTTCTTAACCGCCGTCACAGTTGCGGTCTTAGTGCTCTTTGGCATCACTTCAATTCCCCGACCGCAGAAGACGGTAACAAAAACGGGAGAGACTGCGAAACCGCGCGTGCTCACTGCGCCGACTGTTACTGTCGCCGATCCTGTCCGCGGCCCCAAAAATGCGCCGGTCACTCTCGTTGAATTCGGTGATTTTCTTTGCCCGTACTGCGCCGCCGCCGAACCGACCATCCGGGAATTCGTGGCCGCACACCCGCGCGAAGTTCGCCTCGTCTGGAAGGACTTTCCCATCAAAGACAAACATCCGCTTGCCGAAGAGGCGGCTCTTGCCGCCCGCTGTGCAGAGGAACAAAAAAAATTCTGGGAATATCACGATCTACTCTTTGCCAATCAGGAATCGCTGTCGCCAAGTATGCTGGTACGCATCGCCGAGGAACTCCGGCTTGATCTCTCGCGCTTTGAGAACTGCCAGCGCGACAAGACGGGACTGCCGCGCGTGGAACGCGGCTTGGAAGAAGGGGCGGCGCTCGCCATTGACGGCGTTCCGTATTTCTTCGTGAATGGAAGTCGGCTCTCCGGCGCCGCGACGCGAGAGATGCTTGAAGAAATGCTCAAAAACGCGCGACAATAATTTCGCTGTGATGCGCCAACCTCTGCACAACAAATTTTTTCTTTGCGCTGTATTCGCGGCGATTCTTTGGTTACTACCGGCTGCCCCGCTCTTCGCGGGTTCTTGTTTTTGGGCAACGGCTTGTTATTACCCCACTTTGCCGGGAGAAATTCTTCCGGTGACAGAAGCTCAATGTTTGACTCGGCCGGGGGTTTACTACTCCAGCAATAACTGCACTGGTCCGTATTCCGGATCCGCCGCTCCAGCCCCAACTACCGAAACGGGCGGGGAGCCACCCGCAGAACCGATCACCCCGCGCCTCCAAATCCCCATCCCCGGCCTGCCGCAACTTTCGGACGTCACGGTCTTTACCGAGGACGGCCGCAGGGTCGCGGACATCCCCTTCCTGGCGGAATATCTCGCTGGGCTCTACCGCTTTCTTGTGGGTCTCGCCGGGCTCGCCGCCACCGTGATGATCATCGTTGGGGGCATGAGGTGGCTCCTCGCCGCCGGAGACGCGGGTAAAATCGGCGCGGCAAAGACAACGATTACCTCCGCCACAGTCGGGCTCATCATCGCTCTCGGCTCATACATCATCCTCTTTACCCTGAATCCAGAGCTTGTCTCCTTCCGATCGCTGCGCGTCGGAATCACCAACCCCGAAACCCTTGACGTTGAGGGTGCTGAAGGCAGCGAAGAAACGGAGCCAGCCGCTCTTGGAAGCTGCGCGACGACTTTTTCGGCTGCGTCGGCTGCCGCAAGCACGTGTCCTATTACGGGAAAACTGGTTCTCCCCACGGGCAAACAGCCGAAATGCAACTACCATTTTAAAAATGCGAATTTTGATTTTCAAAAAATTACCTCCGTCGACATTCCCGAATCGTTCGGGGCGGCGGTGGTGGCAGTCATGGGAGGAACGGTTGATGTTCTACCCAAAAATAAAAACTGCGGAAATAAACTGCGAATCAGACAGACGATCGGCGGCAAAGAATATCGCGTTGCCTATTGCCACCTAAGCCGGTACCGAGATGGCCTGGAAACAGGCGATCGAGTGGAAAAAGGAGAGGTTGTGGGATATTCTGGTGGCGCTTGTTGCAACGGCGAAACGCCGCCCACCGACGGGAGCGGCAATCGCTTGCGCGGCTGGGGCTCGCTTGCTTGTAATGTCGCGCCAAACGGCACACCGCCCACCAATTGCTCCAAACCTAATGAGGCGGGGAACACCACCGGCCCACACCTGCACATGCAAGCGACATTCCCAATTCTACCGTGTTTACCGGCAAGTGGCGGATAAAAATCATGCCGAAACCAACCGTTGTATACGCATGCCAAAAATGTGACGCCCAGAGCCCAAAGTGGACTGGGCGCTGTGTTGAATGTGGTGGATGGGGAACATTGCAGGAAACAGTTCGGGTGAAACAAAACCCCGCAAGCGCGTCCCTGGGAATGGCGGCGAAACCGATTGATTTCAGCTCTGTCGGGGAGAGTCCTGTTCGGGAACGCGTGCAAACGGGCATTGCGGAATTTGATCGCGTCGTAGGCGGCGGCATCGTACCCGGATCTCTCACGCTCCTCTCCGGCGAACCGGGCATCGGAAAATCAACGCTCGTTCTGCAAATCGCCGCAGGCGTGCTAAAAAATCCGCAAGCGACAGTGCTCTACGTCTCCGGCGAGGAATCGGCGGAGCAGGTGCGGATGCGGCTAAACCGTCTGCAGATAGTCCCCAACCGTTTCTTTTTCCTGGAACGAGCTGGCGGAGAAGCGATTGCCGCGGTCACAGAACGCGACAAACCCACCCTCGTCGTCGTAGACTCCGTCCAGACGACTCCCGCGGAGGGTGTTTCCGGAGAAGCCGGGAGCGTAAGCCACGTTCGAGCGGTCACGGGAACGCTCCTCTCTGCCGCAAAACAAGAAGGGATTCCCATCATATTGATCGGTCATGTAACCAAAGGCGGCGCAGTTGCGGGTCCCAAAACTCTTGAGCACATGGTGGATGCGGTTCTGTCCTTTGAAGGAGACCGTTTCCAAAATATTCGGATTCTCCGCGCGGGAAAAAACCGGTTTGGCAGCACTGATGAGGTCGGCATATTTACCATGGGCGAGGAAGGACTCCGCGAACTTCCCAACCCATCAGAGGCGTTTCTGCGACAACGCCGGTCAAACGCTCCGGGGTCTTGCATTACCTGCGCGGTTGAAGGCACACGGCCGATTTTACTGGAAATCCAGGCGCTGGTGACGCGCTCAAGTTTCCGCAACCCGCAGCGCCGCGCGGTAGGAATTGATCCCGTTCGTCTTTCCATGATTGCCGCCGTATTGGGCCGACGCGCCGGACTTTCATTTGAAAACTACGACATCCATGTAAACGTCGTCGGTGGAATGCGCATTGTGGAACCTGCCGCAGATTTGGCAATCGCGCTCGCCATCGCGTCCGCGTTTCTGAACCGCCCTCTCTCCTCTTCGGCATTCGTCGCCGGAGAGATCGGACTCGGGGGCGAGGTGCGCGACGTTAAAGACCTTGAACGCCGCATGAGGGAAGCGGAGCGCTTCGGATTCAAAACCTTCCTCGTGCCAGGGAAGGTGGACACAGTGAAAGACGCGCTCGATTTCTTGCAATAAATCCCCGCACCTTCCTGCGGGGTATTAAACCTCGCAGGAAGGATTTTTATGACGCCCATTCATCCCTGTCCGCCTCGGGCGGACGGGGTATTCTGGGAAGGTGTGGGGATAAACCCGACCGAGTCCGCCCGAGGCGGACTCGGTATCTGGGCGGGTTTGTGCGCAAGGTGTCCCGATGGCCATCGGGACATGCACATATCTATCGCCCTTCATCCCCGCCCAAGTTTTGCTCCGCAAAATTTAGGCGGGGTATTACGAGCACCGCAATAAAGTGTCTGCACTGGAAGTTTTCGGGGTGGATTTCGGGCGACCGGACAACAAACTATTAGCAAACCACTAACCAACTAGAACCAATGCTAGAACTAAAACGCTCACTTTTGGGACGGCCGTCCCAAAAGTGAGCGTTTTAGTTTTGGCGCAGAAAGCACGTCGCCGATAATAATGTGAATCCATGGCGTGAGCTTATTGTGCCGGACAAAATCGAGTAACGGCACAGAGATGTCCTTGTCGGAAAACCAAACGCTCTGCTGAAGCATGGTAAATTCACACTCGCGCAGAAGTCGGCGAAAAAGATTCCGTGACCCTCTTTCTGATTCTGGGATATCAAACACAACAAAGCACAGCCCGTCCGGACACGGCTTATTTACAGCGAGCAAACGATCGCGAAGGGCCTGTCGGCCGCCTTTCTCCGTGAGACGAACCATCAAACGACCCCCGACCTTTCGCGCTTCAATCAGTTTTTGCTTTCGTAAGTAACGAATCCGTTTTTGCTCTTCTCTCCAATTCTCATAGCACTTCCATTGCTGGTAGTCATCGAGACCCCCGAGTGTGAATCGCGTCTGATGTGGCCCGCGATACATAATAAAACCGCACACCTCGGCAATATTCTGGAGCGCCTGTCGAGCATGGCTTAGTTTGACGCGTGACATTCTCTTGAGTTTTGCCATACAAACCTATTCGTTATACAAATCTGACAACTCCATTGTACCACTTTTGGGACGGCCGTCCCAAAAGTGGTACAAGCACTTTTACACTTTTACGTTTCGCGAGGGATCTGTGCTTTGATCGTTATTTTCACTCAAGGTGGGGGGTTGCCCCATTTTTTTGTTTCCCGAACTTCGCGCGGAGAAGCGGGGCGGTTTGGAGTTCCGGATCGCGAGTGAGAAGCGCTTGTGCTTCTTCGCGCGCGATTTTCATGAGCGCGATGTCGCGCAGCGACGCGATACGAAACTCCGGAAACCCGGACTGGACGGTGCCGAAAAACTCTCCGGGGCCGCGGAAACGCAAATCGGCTTCCGCAAGCGCAAAACCGTCATTGCATTCTACGAAGGTGCGCAATCTCATGAGAGCGTCCGCCTGGGCACTCTCGATAAACAGGAGGCAGTATGACCGTTCGCTCCCCCGTCCGACGCGCCCCCGGAATTGGTGCAGTTCTGCGAGGCCGAACTGTTCGGCCCCTTCCACCATCATCACGGTTGCGTTCGGAACATCAATGCCGACCTCAATCATGGACGTGGCGACGAGTATCTGGACATCCCCCTCTACAAATTCGCGCATAGTTCGCTCGCGTTCCGCGCGCTTCAAGCGCCCATGGAGCATGCCCAGCCGAAAATCAGGAAACACTTCCTTACGAAGCCGCTCAAATTCTCGCCGCACGGAACGCGCTCCCGAGACGTCGGTGGCGTCAATCCCGTTAGAAGCCGACCAAGAATGAACGTATGAAATCGGCGGAAGCGCGGAGCGCGCCTCACGGCTTTCGCTCTGATATGCCAGTAGCTGCGGATCGCTTCTAACGGGATCAATTCGCGGACAAACGACGAACACCTGTCGGCCTCGCCCGACCTCTTTCCGCAGAAAAGCATAAACGGCGGCGCGCTTCTCCGGTTCCACCAGTTTGGTTAAAACCGGCGTGCGGCCTGGCGGGAGTTCGTTTAAAAGAGAAACATCCAAGTCGCCATAAAATGTAAGGGCGAGAGTGCGTGGAATCGGAGTGGCGGTCATTGAAAGTAAGTGCGGCATAAGCCCCCCGCTCCCTTTCTCGCGCAAAACCCTCCGGTCTTCCACGCCGAAACGCTGCTGCTCATCCACTACGGCAAGCGCAAGGCGCGCAAAACGTATCTTTTCTCCAAGGAGCGCGTGCGTTCCGATAACCAGATCAATCTCCCCCGCGTTTAGTTTTTTCAAAAAATCGCGCCGCGAGCACGCTCCTGCTCCAGCATCCCCCGCCCCAGCCGGAGGCTGGTCAGCATCGGGCTGAAGATGCGCCTCTTGCGCCACCAGCAAGCCGACGCGAATACCAAACGGCAGAAGCCACCGAGAAAATGTTTGGAAATGCTGCCGAGCGAGGAGCGTCGTGGGCGCAAGGATTGCCGTTTGCGCTCGCGCACGCGCGACGGAGACGGCAGCGATCGCTGCCACTAACGTTTTCCCCGAACCGACATCCCCATCCAGCAATCGGTTCATGGGGTGCTCCTTTCCCAAATCCTGCAGGATCTCCCAGGCCGCGCGGCGCTGCGCCTCCGTCAGACGAAACGGTAAATTGGCGACAAGCCCTTTCGTATCCTCTTTGGCAAATGGGATGGAAATTGCCGGGGAATGTTCAAGCTCGCGCCGCGCATAGGACGTCTTAAACGCGAGCGTAAAAAGTTCATCAAATTTCAAACGCCTAATGGCCGCAAAGAGTTCTTTCTCGTCGCGGGGAAAATGGATGGCGCGGACGGCGGCGGGAAGACCCAACAACTTCAACCGCTCCCGAAGCTCATCGGGCAGCGGATCGCGGAGGTCGCGCGCGGCTGGCAATACGGCACGAACGAGATAGCGCACTTGCCGCTCCGTGAGTCCGCTTGTGAGTCCGTAGACGGGCACGAGCCGCGCGGTGTGCACCGGCTCGCTCCCCTCCCGCACCAGTTCGTATGCCGGGGAGGTAAATTGGAGACCAGTCGGCGCGGATTCAACTTTTCCGGAAAGATACACCCACGATCCTGGCCGAAGAATCTTCGCAAGATAGCGCTGCCCGAACCACACCGCGCGCACGCTCCCGCCCTCGTCGCGAAGGAGCGCCTCGGTTACGAGAATCCCTCGCCCACGGCTTCGCCGAGCAGTAATGAGCTCCAGCTGCGCCTTCACCGTCGCTATGCCGCCCGGCTGCAGTCCTTTGCATGAGACAATGTTCCGATAGTCGTCGTGTCGGCGAGGAAAATAAAAAAGGAGATCCGTTACGGTCTCAATGCCAAGACGCCGAAATTCACGCACGAGGCGTTTCCCGATTCTCGTTACGGAACCCACCGGCGTT
>JBBTXB010000084.1:0-7679 GCA_038062475.1 Patescibacteria group bacterium | reverse complement strand
GCGGCGTCTTGGCGCAGTCAATCGGAGAAACCAATGCGAAATCAGATTGTTTGCTTTTCAGCGCCGTCGCGCCGGCGTGGAACGTAGAAGAAGCGACGCCAAGAAGCGGCAACGAGGTGTCCTGAAAGAGCGCGCACCCCTCGCGGTCGGAAACTTGGCCATTGCAATTGTTCCCCTGATTCAGCTGATCATTCTTCAAGGCAAAGTAACTCCTTCCGTTCGGATACTGCGTGGAAATATCCAGTGGATCGCGGAACTCGGTGCAGCCGGAGAACGCCGCTTCGCACGTCCCTACCCAGCCGCGGTAATTCGCATCAGCGTTCCGCCAAATGCTGGCGAGGACGCCGCCCGTGATAAAGCCAGGGTCGCACGGCACGGGGACCGCGAATCCGGAGCGGAACCAACCAGAGAGCTTCCCCTGCTCGGTTGCCACATTTTCTTTGTATTCACAGGTCTGCCCGGCAGGCGCTTTGAAGTATGAGGTGCCGGCGTCATCGCGCGTCCACTCCTCGCAGCCAACCTGCGCGTCAGCGCAGAGGGTGAGGTCATACGCAGCAGGATCGTTCCGGAAGACCTTCTCTTCGTAGGTAATGCCGGAGAATTGACAGTCCACTCCTCCGAGGCGCACCTTGCAAACGGTCTTTTCGTCAATGCGGCAGTCGCAGCCGGCGGCGTTGTTGCACGGACCCAGCTCACAGACGCCGCCTGAAATCTGCTCTACGCCAGAGGTAAAGGTCGGCGCTACGTATGCCGGGATGTCGTAGGTGCACATGCTCTTTCCCTGCGCCACCTGGCAAACGATTTCGTCAGCGGTCGCCCCCGTAATCGTAATGCTCCCGCTCCCGTTCGTATCAACGCGGCAGTCGCAGACGCTCTGCTCGCAGGTGGCGGAGGGCGGAGTGATACGTGTATCAAGCGGGAGCACGCAGGTCCCGGAGACGGGCTTGGCGAGCGTCTCGCAGCCAACCTTCTCCGCAGAACACGCCTTCGCCGGATCGTCAACGAGGAACACCTCTTTATCGGCGGGAACCGTGATCGTATCCGGCGCTGCGGCGGTACACGGCGGATTCGCGCAATATGAGGTTGCGGTCGTCTCCAGCGTCGCAAAAGTGTCAATGAAGGATTTACAGCCGACGGCGGCCTCGCGGCAGATGTGGTCAAAGCCGGTGTAATAACTGGTGGCGCCGGCGCGGTCGCGGTATTCGGTGCAGCCCAACATGGCTTGCGGAAGCGGGGCGCCTTCGCGCGTCTGGTCGCAGACGGCCGGGACGACGGTGGAGTCCTTGAGAAGGTAGAGATTTTCCGCAACCTCGCGGAGAATGATATTGTCCACGAACGCATCGGTTGAGAAGTTTTCAAATCGCAACCGCTCGAAGTCGGTGTCGGTCTCCAGCGGGTCACGCGGGTCCGGCTCCCAAGTAACGCGCACCGGACCCACCGAGAAGAACTGCCAGGGCGTAGAGAGCGTAATGGTTGTCGTCGCGGAGGCCGGGTCGTTGTCGGCAAAGTAATTGCTCTTGTCCGTCTGCTCGCTCGTGAATTTGATCTCGGGAGAGCCGGTCCCCTTTGCCCAGAAGGTGAGGAGATATGTCCGGCCGTTCCTGACCGCGGTCGCGCTCTGCGGTGAGACATCTTTCGTAAGCGCGCCGCCGCTCGTTGCCTTCAGAGACTTGCCGCCGGCGGAAGTAGACTCGGTGGAGAGCGCGCCTCCTTCCCAGTCGGCGAGGTCGCCCTCAAAGCCGTCGGCAAAGACGACACGAACATTGCGTCCCGCGCTCCCTGTGTATGCGCGGCAGCTCTTCGCGGATGCCTGACAGCTGGTGGACTCACCCGGGAACCCTTGATAGGTACATTCGCCCCGCGCGGTGTCCCAGCTGCCGCCAGTGTCATTGCAATCTGCGGAGGTGGAGAGTGTCGCGCGGTACGGATGGCAATCGGGAGTGGCAACGATCGTCTTCGCGCGGAGACGATAGGAAATTTCTCCGGCGACGTCATAGAACTGCTTGCAGTCGGCGTCAAAATTCGGGTCGCTGGGCGAGAGAGCATAGATCGCCGCCGTACAACGGCCGTAGTCTATAAAGCCCGCAACGTAGGCCGGTGGGTTCAACGATGTTTCGGTTGTGTCTGGAGTTAGCGGGTCAGAATCCCAATCAAAGGGGAGCGGCTCCCCCTTCTTTAGCCGATGCGCCTCCAACTGGAAGCCGGTCGTTTCAGAGCCGACCCATGTGTAGTAGGTCGCCTCGTCGGGCGAGGGGGATTTGATGCAGGCGCGCAGGAAGGTGAAATACTCGCGTTCTTCCGTTTCCACATTTGTGAACTCATCGCAGCCGGCGCCTGAAGCGTCGCAGGTACGCGAGGCGGATGGCACCAGGAAGACCGGGTACTTTGCGGATTCAAAATTGGTCGGCTCTTGACGGAAGTCGGCATAGCCGGCGCAGGCGGATGGGCATTCAAACTCCGGCGCGGCGACCGCCGGAATCGCGGGGTCCCCAGAGGTTGGGCTGTAGCGCTCGCAACCGACCTCGTCGGGGAAGCAGGCGGCGGCGTAGCTCGAGCAGGCGGGAGAGGTCGGGTTCGCTTCGCAGCCGAGATAGTCCGGAGCGCGACGGAGATACTGCGCCGCGGTGCTCGCATAACCGACCGTTTCAATGTAACTGCCGGCAGAACTGCCTTCGTTCAATTGCACGGCATCAATCCACGCTTCTTCGCCTGCGGTTGACTGACTAATTTGAAAGGTCGCGCTGACCGCTTCCGCGCCGCCCGGAAGCGTCAAGGGCATGGTGAATGAGCACTCGGCGCGGGTGTAGGAAGTCCCCGGCGTAAAGTGCAACCACAGTAAGTCACCCAATGTAGTACAGGTTGTCGTAAGCGCCGTCTGGTCAATATCGAAGAAAGAGAGGAGCGGCGTGATTCCAACATCGCTGTTCCCGCCCGCAGTCGTCTGTCGCGCATAGGCCGAAATAGTATATGTCTTCCCCGGCTGGTAGGTAACACCCTGCCGAAGAACGCCTGTTGTGCGGACCGCATGGGTTCCGTGGAACGCCTCCGTTCCACCGTGGTAGTCCGTCGTACTGTCTGGATCCGCCGTCCAGTCGCTGGGGAGGGCGGGGGTTCCCTCGGTGTGATTCTCAAAACTGGAGTTCGTAAGCAGGTTCTGGCGCAGGAGCCCGGGTACGTTCGGGATGAGCGCGGCGCAGCCGGCGTCTCGCGCCTCGCAGCTCGCCACATCGCGGTCAAAATATCGGCGCATGGAAGTGGCAACCCATTCCCCGTTCCCGTCTTGCCCCGCTATAGGCGGGGCTTGCGCTCCCGCATACCAGGCGCAACCGGCATTCGCGCTGGTACAGCCGTTGAAATTAGCGGTGTTCAAAAGGAACGAACTCTCCCCGCCGCCGCGCTTCGTTACCGTCATGCAGGAGCTCATCGCCTCTGGACAAGAATCTCCGGGGAAGCGCCAGATGTTGCGTTCACGCGTGCAATAACCATAGCCGGATTTGCAGGAACCGTCCGCTTCCTCCGCGATGCACGACGGGGTGTCAACGCATTCTTCAGCGCGCGTCTGCATCTCGAACGAAATGAGGGTGGCGCCGGCGACCCGCATGCGGCACTGGGTTTGCGGAATCTTTAAAATCCAGTTTGGGTCAATCAAGTGGCACCATGGATGCTCGCTTGTTACTCCGCCGGTCACCGGATCACAATCGTTGAATCCATTAACCACGTCCTTGAGACTCACGGGGGTCGCCACGCTGTTTTTGGAGGAAGCGGCGGCAAGCTCCCAACCGATGGGAATAATGCGCGCGCGGCGGAGTTTTACCAAGTTGGCATAGCAATAGGCGGATGAGAAACAGAACGGATCCTGATTCCGTGCCGCGTCCTGCGGAGAAATGAGTGGCCAGTTCTCGCTCAAAAATCTTTGATCCAGCGCCTCCCGCACTGTTACCAGCTCGCCCCCTTGCGAGAGCGCGGCGACGAATCCGCTGTCCATGACGCAGTTCCAGGAGCGCCGCGGGCCGATCTGGGGGCAGGCGCCCAACTCGCTCAAAAAGTTAAAGCCGGAGAGCTCTATCACTCTTGGGGTCAGGATATCCGCGTAGACTTCGCCGGCGCCCGCTCGACCGCGCGGCTCCGACCCCTCCAGAGAAAAGAGGTCGCGCGGAGCCGGCGCGGGGAAATCGAACAATCCGGTGAACACGCGTTCCAAAAGCTTGGAGGCGAGAGTGTTCACGAAAATACCCGCAATGTTGACCCCCGCGGCGATCATCTTGTCCGTGTTGGCAAACACGCCGAAAATTTGTGCTTCCTCCGCCTTGTCTCCTTTTTTCAAGGCATCCTGCGTCTTTTCTTCCACAATGGCCGCCGGAGTTTGCACCGCGCCGGTGATGGGGTCCTTCAGCGACTTGAAGCCGTTACCTTCCAGGCGTTCCAGAAGCGCGTCGCGTTCTTTGTCGGCAGATATTTCCGCCGTCTTGGAGCCAATCTGAAAGGCGGCAGAAAGATCGGATCCGCCGAACTCAAACATGTCCGCCGCGCCTTTGAGGAACTCTCCGGAGCCCACGGATTCGCTGAAGGCGCTGTAATTACTCCGCAGCTGTTGCCAGCTGCACTTCGGCGGCTGGGGCTGATAGGTGTTTGCGATGCCGAGCTGAATCTTGGCGCTGATCGTCGGAAGACTGGGAGAACAGAGATTAAACCCCAGATTCTCCCACGGGCCGGAGAGTCCGCCGATTATGTCAGCCACGCCATCCAAGGCGGTATTTTTTAAATAATTTCCGAATCCTTCTTGAAACACGAGCGACTCCTCGCCGGAGCCGCCGGAGGCAATCCAGACAGCGGTGTCATAAGCCACTTTCTGGGCTACGCGATTTAGGGCGTTAAATACAGACGTGGTCAAAACCCCGCCGACGAACTCCTTAATGCAGGAGGTGACTATCTTGAGCAGGTCCGGCGTCGGCACTTGAGCGCCTGGAGAAGACCCCGTCGAAACCGACACCGACTCCCCACACGCCTGCGCCGGACGCGGTAAAAAAATCCCAAAACTCACGAGTTGGAAAAAAAGCAAAACCGACAGGAGCGTGGCGGTCACTGTCTTTCTCGCGCGTTCTTTTTTTGTTTTATCAGTTCCCCACATCGTATTTAGTATGTAGTAGGTAGAACGTAGTACGTAGACCGATCGCCGCCGACGTCACTACCTTCTACGTTCTAACTTCTACCTTCTCGCCTTAACGTTGAGTGCCGCTTGCCGCAAACCCCTTAAGCGTTTCTTCATAAAGTTTCATGAGTTCGTTGTCGGGAATTTTATCCAACGTCTCGGTGGGGATACCCGCGCTCCGAAGCGCGTCCCGAAGCGCTTGAGGATTCGGGGTGATACCCGCTTGGAGGGATGCCTGCAAATCATCGCTTGGCGGGGCGATGGTTGGCTGTGGCGCAACAGAACCAGCCCCTTCGGATGAAGAAAGGGCGCCGGAGCCACAATCGCGGCCTTGGGGGCAGTTCGGATCATTGCCGCTTTCTACCTCTTGACTGTCACTGAACCCGTCGGAATCCGTGTCTTCAATGTAGGGGCTCGTGCGGTATAGGAAAGTCTCGTCGTAATCTGATAGCCCATCCTGATCCGTATCCTTCCCCCGCAACGCCTCCCGAGCAAGCCGCGCGGTCTCCTCCACGGATGGCGGACGAGTGCCTTTGCGCTCAAATGGGCCGGAAACCGCGTTCCCCAGCCGCAACAAACCGAGCGCCAACGCGAAAACGCCCATCACTGTGATGGCCCCGTAGGTGAGTTTGTGTTCTCGATCCATGACCACTAATTTGACTGTAGGTAGATAGAGTGAGGGATGCTAAAAGAATAACAAAGAATAAGAGCGGAGAGGAGTGTATAAGTTGAGAACGGCCCCCTACTGCTTGAAAATTTTGGTCCAGTTACAAAAAACCCGATTTTCATAGCGTTGACACTATGAAAATCGGGTTTGCGAAGCTGATTTCAGCTCCCTTCATCCACGCGGACGCGGCGCGCCCCATGAACGGTCGCCGCCATCACGCAGGCCGCGCTGGCGATGTCAACCGTGTACGAAGCGTCCAGTTCCCCGTGGCGCACGGAACCGGAGAGAGCGACCTCCGCCGTGGGGCCGTCAAGGAAATGCAGGGTGTAGACCGTACTGAACTCCCCGCTTCTGGAGACCAGCAAGCTGGAGTTGAAATACCATGTGACGCTTGAATCCTGTCGGAGGATGAAGGTAATGTCAAAACCGCCCTCCACTTCCTCCGGTGTGCAGTCCGAGCCCGAGTCGGTGCAGTAACGGTAAATGTGGACCCACATCCAGTCTGCGGGCACGGGCAGGTACAGGTCCCACGGGCAGGTGTACTCGGAATCCAGGAGTTCGGCGTAGTATTCGCCCTCGATGTCGTCGCGAACATCACCGAAACCGTAAGGACTAACGCCCGGCTCGCAAGCCGAAAGCACGAAAGCGCAGAGCATAGCAAAGAACGGGTTCCGCAACATTCAGATTCTCCTCTTTTGGTCTGGTTCATCCAGACAGCCGACAATACCATTATATATGGTATGTTGTCAATATTCGCCATCCGTTCCCCGAACCCGACCCCATCGCCTCGCTAAGTCGGCCATCGGAGTATTTCCTGGAACCGCCGGCATTCAGTGTCGTCATTTTGTCGCGATCGCGACAAAATGACGACGGACGATCAGCACCTTCCTGCACTCGCGATCTTTCCCACAAAAACATATACCCACGGCGTAAGATTGTTGGCCCTCACAAATGCACAGAATGGCGCGACGGCATCGTTTTCAGTAAACCACACACTACGGTGCAGTTGCTTGAAGCCGCACTCCCGCAGCAATCGCCGGAGTGTATCACGGGCAGTCTTCTGTGACTCGGGTATATCAAAGGTGACGAGACAGATGCCGTCGGGGCATCTTTTCTTCGTATCGCGCAGCTCGGCGCGCAGGACTTTGCGATACCCCTTGTCGGTAAGACGTATCATCATTCTCTCCCCCGCCTTCCGCGTCTCTATGAGTTTGCTCCGCTTCGCGGCGTAGAGATGCCGACGATTGATCGCTTGCTCTTTATAAAACTTCCACACGCGGTAGGCGCCTGGGTCTATATTGGGCGGCATCCGGTATGGAGCGGTGGCATAAATATACTCCAAGGTTTCGGCAATATCATGCAGGGTGCCTTTCGCTCGCGAAAACGCTTGTTTAATTTTGCGTCTTTTTATAGGCATACCGTTAGATCTTGAAATAGTAATGTAAACGACCGTGTTCATTGTAGCATTTTGTCGCGATCGCGACAAAATGACGACGCGGCGAAAAAAATTTGGTGCCCGAAAAACCCTTCGACAAACTCAGGGAATAATTGTCACTCAGAGAATGATTCTTGCACTTGCGTTTCAGTCTATACCCAATTTCTCCTCGCACTCTTTGCGATCCACGAGTTAGCCAGTCAATCCGCGGGCTCCCCGGTGGCTGTTAATGCAACCGCGCCAACCGTGAAGGCGCTTAGATATGCATTTGAAAATACAATGCGTGAGTTTGGAACGTTCTCCGCAATGGCGCGAGGCGCAATGAACAGTGTCGCTTCAGTTCTCTCCAGACATCGTGGAAGGTCGCAGAACATAAACCGACCGAAGCTCGTTACGTGCTGCCACCCAAGCTCATCATATATTCGCTG
>JBBTXB010000083.1:0-9899 GCA_038062475.1 Patescibacteria group bacterium | reverse complement strand
CTTCCATGTGACCAAAAAGACGGCCATCGCCACGAACGCCCTCACAATTTGGCTATAAATGAGCTTATTCACGTTTCACTCCTTATTGGTCGAGATTGTCTCGACCATCCTTCATACCACTTTACCAGCCGGTTGTCAATCTCTACCGCGCCGAGGTTCTTCGAGATATACGAGAAAAGCCGCTTCCGAGAGCGGCTTTCCGATCAGATTTCGTAACCCCCGGAACGCCTCACTTGAGCTTGACCGTGTATTCTAGTTCCCCCGGCGCCCATGCTGGATAGTAGATAAGGAAGTATCCTGTTGATCCTTTGGCCACTTCATAGGTGACCCATCCGCGCACTTTTTCTCCGGGCGCAAGAGAACCGTCGGAGGGGAATTGAGGCTCTTTCACACGCACGGCCGAGAATCTCGATCCAACCTCGTTTTTTAAGTAAAAGTTAGAGACCTTGAAAGGAAGCGCCTGATCGGATGAATTCTGAAGCGAAATCTCGACCGCGACAAGTTTGTTGTATTGTTTTTCGAGCGGAAAAAAGTCCGTGGACGGCTCGTCGCTTACTGCGAACGCGGTAAGCACCCCCCGTTCAAGAGTGATCTCTTGACCGAGCTCGTTCTCTGTTTGACCGAGCTCGTTCTCTGTCCCCGGCGCTTCCTCGCCGGAGGGCACGCTCGAGATAACTATGATAAGAACGACAGCCGCGATGGCCCAAACCCACCATTTTTTCCAAAGTGGTTTTTTGCCGCCGGCCGCCGTTTGTGGCGCTTGCTGATCCATAAAATTCTTTAGATTTAGTATTAGCTTTAATTAGTGTATCATAACAGCAGTTTTAAGCGTACTTGTGGATAAGAGCCGCGAGATTTTTTTGAGTTCATGTTTTGAATTAGTGTATACTTGTTGACAAGTCTACAGGAATAGCAAGTTTCGTATGCCGGAGTTTCTACAACAGCAAAACACCTGGATCACGATCAGTGTATTGCTTCTCGGAGGAGCGGCATTGTATTATTGGCGTCGCCGACAAGGCGGCGAGGCGGCGTCCGGCGGCGGGGTGCCGCTTCTCATGACCTATACGCGCGACCTTACGCGAGAAGCGGAAGAGGGAAAGTTGGATCGAGTTGTTGGGCGCGAAGAAGAGGTCGAACGGGTTATCCACATTCTTTCGCGCAGGAGGAAAAACAATCCGATACTTCTCGGCGACCCTGGCGTGGGAAAGACTGCGGTTGTTGAAGGTCTGGCGTTGCTCATCGCCCGCAAGCAGGTTCCCGAGAGTATTATGGGCAAGCGCGTGCTGGCTCTGGACATGACCGGACTTATTTCCGGCACGAAGTATCGTGGCGAGTTCGAACAGCGAATCAAGAAAATATTGAGTGAAATCGTCGCCGCAAAGCGCACCATCATCTTGTTTATTGACGAGGTGCACATGATCGTGCAGGCAAAGGGGGCGGAAGGCGCGCTTAATGTCTCCGATATGTTGAAGCCGCTCCTTGCCCGCGGAGAGTTGCAGACGATCGGCGCGACAACGTCGCATGAGTACGAGCAGTACATTCGTCCCGACGATGCGCTCGACCGTCGTTTCCAGCCGGTTACCATCGGCGAACCGACGTTACCCGACACGATAGCCATCCTTCGGGGAGTTAAGGATGCGTATGAAACCCATCACCACGTGCGCTATCGCGACGAAGCGCTTATCGCGGCGGCAAACCTCGCCGCGAAGTACATAAAAGGGAGGTTCTTGCCGGATAAGGCCATTGATTTGATTGATGAGGCGGGGGCGAAAGTCGGCATTGAGGCGAGCCATGGAGCGCGTCACGCCGCCGGAGTCCTCCACGCTGCGGGGGAAAGTAAAAAGACGCGCCAGCAGGAATTACAGGAGAAGCGATCGGCGCTTGCAGAAGAGATCAAACACTTGGAATCTTTGGAAAAAAGCATGAAAGATGAGGAATTGGTCGAGGTACGCAAGCGTTTGGAACATCTCGCGAGCGAGATTGATCGTTTAGATAAAGAGGGCGCCGGATCGAAAGAGGCGCCCGAGGTTACCGAAGAGGACATTCGGGAAATAGTAGCCGATTGGGCTGGCATACCAAAAAATAAAGTTGTATAATTACATAATGTTTTTAAGATAAGTTTATAACCGTAAGACTTGTAGAAAAATGAACAAAATGTATTATTCGAGCTTGTCGAGAATATACATTTTGGCTTACTTCTTTCGCCCGAGGCGAACTCGCTCGAAGAATAAAAGGTGCGTTTTTCTACACTTTCAACCGTATGCCTCAATCAACTATGGTTAAAACAAAGGTCGCGACTCGAACAAAAGTCATCGTTGCCGTTATTGTTCTCGCCGGCCTTGCGGCGCTCGGCTACGGAGCCGCTGTGGCCCCGCGCTTGTCTACCACGTCGCCGCGGATCTCTGAAGTTAAAGTTCTTGAATTTGGAGCTACCTCCGCCCGCATCATTTGGCTAACGGATGAAGGTGCGGCCTCCATAGTGTCTTACGGTACTACCCCAGAGCATGGCTCCGTGGCGACTGGAGCTGCGGGAACGACTCATGACGTGAAACTGACCGACCTCACGCCGGGGACTGTCTACCACTTTCGAGTGCATTCGGTAGATCGCGATGGCAACAGAAGCACCTCATCCGATCAAACATTTTCAACTGCATTGTCTTCCTCCGGATCATCTACGACCACGCCGTCAGGGTCGTCTACCAGCACGCCATAGAAGTAATTCGCAGAGCAGAGAGGGCGCCGGATCGAAAGAGGCGCCCGAGGTAACATCAGAAGACATTCGGGAGATTGTGGCCGATTGGGCTGGCATACCAAAAAATAAAGTTGTATAATTACATAATGTTTTTAAGATAATTTTATAACAATATGCCTCAATCAACTATGGTTAAAACAAAGGTCGCGACTCGAACAAAAGTCATCGTTGCCGTTATTGTTCTCGCCGGCCTTGCCGCGCTTGGTTACGGAGCCGGTCTCCTGCCCACCACTAAGGATAGCACCTTGCCGGCGATTACGAGTATCACTGTTTCAGACCGCACCTCTTCGGGAATAATCCTTATCATAGCGGCGAACAAGGACGTAATTGAGAGGGTGGAGTGGGGGGTGGATCAGACATACGGTTCCAGATACACCGGTTCGGTTGCCAAAAGCTCTTTTAGCGTCCCCATTTCCGGTCTTAGGTCAGGGACGACCTATCACTTTCGTGTCAGCGTGACGGATTTGCAAGGGAGAACCGTTACGAGCGCAGACCAGACATTTACAACGGGGGCTATCGCCGTGCCTCTGTAAAAAGCGAACCAGCCGGAGATTCAAAGACTCTCTCAATGATCGTTGGGAGAGTCTTTGTTGATCATATATTTGCTTTTTGGAAGAAAGGCGGTAACCTGCGGCTAGTACTACCCCCTAGGGCGATGAGCCCAAAGGGGGTGTTTGGGCGTTTATGCCCAGTATATCAACTTCGACTTTGTGTCGAACTACAATCAATCGAGGTTGACGGTGCAGTGCATAGCGGTATGAGTAAAACTAATTCTTCGTTCGCCCCGAAAGCTCTCGGGGCTGGTCGAAGTTGTATTACTGGGTATGCACTTCAAGCTTGAATCAAAATTTAAGCCGGCGGGGGATCAGCCGAAGGCGATTGAAGCGCTCGTCGGCGGCCTTGGTGCTGGCAAAAAGCATCAGACGCTCCTCGGGGTTACCGGATCGGGGAAGACGTTTACGATTGCGAATGTGATAGAGCGTGTGCAGCGGCCGACGCTTGTCGTTGCGCATAACAAAACCTTGGCGGCGCAGCTCTGCAGCGAGTTTCGCGAGTTTTTCCCCAAGAGCGCGGTGGAATATTTCGTCTCCTACTACGACTACTATCAGCCGGAGGCGTACCTGCCGACCACCGACACCTACATTGAAAAAGAGGCGATGATCAATGACGAGATTGATCGGCTCCGCCACGCGGCGACCCAGGCGCTATTGACGCGGCGGGACGTGATCATTGTCGCTTCCGTCTCCTGTATCTACGGCCTCGGCGCGCCGGAGGCGTACCGGAGCGTTGCCGTTACGGTGCGGCTTGGAGAGCCGTTTGTGCGCGCCGAGATCATCCGCGATCTCACTAACATGCAGTTTAATCGTACGAACGCAGACCTCACGCGCGGTACGTTTCGTTTCCGCGGGGAGGTGCTGGAAGTGATGCCGGTAAATCAAGAGATTGTTTACAGAGTCGTAACTTCCGGCGGGTTGATTACGGAAATTTTAGCGCTTGATCCCGTTTCCCGAAACGTACTGGAAGAGCTGTCGGACGCCATGATTTTTCCGGCGCGCCATTTCGTGACGCTTCGCGAGGAGTTGCAGGGCTCGCTTGCCGCGATCCGGGCGGAGCTCAACGAGCAACTTAAGAAATTCCGAAAGGAAGGAAAACTTTTGGAAGCCGAGCGATTGGAGCGGCGGACACGGTATGACGTGGAGATGCTGGAGCAGGTCGGCTTCTGCCATGGGGTTGAAAATTACTCGCGTCATCTCTCGGGACGCGCGGCGGGGGAGCCGCCGGAAACGCTTCTTTCATACTTTCCCGAAGATTATCTTTTGGTGATTGACGAGTCGCATGTGACCGTGCCGCAGCTCGCCGGAATGTACGAAGGAGACGCCTCGCGCAAACGCACATTGGTGGAGCACGGTTTCCGTCTCCCGTCCGCGGCGGACAATCGTCCGCTCAAATTCGCGGAGTTTGAGGCGCGAATGCCGCAGGCGATCTACACTTCGGCCACACCCGGGAAGTATGAAATGCAAAAGAGTAAAGAGACGCCTGCCCCGTCCCGTGGTTCCGACCTTCGGTTGTCTGCGGAGTTATGGTCGGGCTCACTGGGCGACGGGACGGGGGTGGTGGAGCAGATAATTCGGCCCACCGGATTGGTTGATCCAGAAATAATCATTCATCCTGTAAATCCGAAATCCGAAGCACGAAATCCGAAACAACCAAATTCAAAATTCTCCGCCAAAGGCGGATCCGCCTCGGGAGGACAAATTCCAAATTCCAGCGGAGGGCAGGTGGCGGATTTAATAGAGCGAATTAAGGGTCGGGTGGAACGGAATGAGCGCGTGCTGGTAACGACGCTCACTAAAAAAATGGCGGAGGATTTGACCGAGTATCTGGGCGAACTTTCCGCCCAAGGCGGATCCGCCTCTGGCGGAAAGGTTCGGGCGCGCTATCTGCATTCGGATGTTGATACGCTGGACCGCATCCAGATTTTGACCGACTTCCGTAAAGGCGCGTTTGACGTGCTCGTAGGTGTGAACCTCCTCCGCGAAGGATTAGACCTTCCGGAAGTAACGCTTGTTGCCATTCTGGATGCGGACAAGGAAGGGTTCCTGCGCTCCGAGACCTCGCTCATCCAGACGATCGGGCGGGCGGCGCGGAACGTGAGGGGGCAAGTGGTGCTCTACGCCGACCAGATGACCGGATCGTTGGAACGCGCCATCCGTGAGACGGAACGGCGCCGCGCCATCCAGCTCGCCTACAACAAGGAGCACGGGATCACGCCGAAGACGATCACCAAGGCGATCAAGGACATCACCGAGGGAATGACGAGGCGCAAAGAGCAGGAGCGTGCCAAGAAGACGCTGGAATTGGAGACGCTTGGAAAGACTGGGGACATTCCCGCGGCGATCCGCGAGAAGGAGAAGGAGATGAAGCAAGCGGCTCTCGCCTTGGATTTTGAGTTGGCAGCCGTGGTGCGCGATGAGATTAAGGTGTTGAAGGGACAGATGCGCCGGAAGCAAATGGCAAAATGATCCCGCTCCAAGTCCGACAAGTGTCTTCATTTCAGTTAATTGTTGCGCGATACGCCTTCGGCTCCCATCTGGGAATCCCGGCAATCGTGGTTAGACTTGGGGCGGGATTGTAACTCCCAACGAACCCGCCAAAATTTTTGCGCATCCGACGAAGGGATTAACCGCCGAAGCGGAAGTATTGCAAGCTGTTTTTCAGAAGAAGTTTCCAATGAGCGCGGCGCAAAAACTTAGGCGGGTGGGGCGAGTTACAAAAAAAGACCCGCCGAGGAATGAATCCTGGGCGGGTGGGGGAAAGGGTGTTACTTCGTCGGAGCTGACTCGGGGGACGGCTTGGCGAGCACGGAGTCGGGGATGCAGGAGATGCCGGCGCCTTTCGCATAGCAGGTGACCGAACGCTTTTGGTCGTGGAGGACATAAATGTTGTATCCTGCTTCAATGTCAATCTCCTCGAGGATCGTGATGGAGGGGGTCGGTGGCGGAGTGGCACGCGGGGCATCCGGCGCACAGCCAGTGAGGAGGAAGGCAACGGTCAGAACGACGACGGACAAAGCGAGCGAGAACTTCCAACGCATGGTTTCTCTCCTTTTTGAGGATCAAGGTCCGCGAGAAGTATAACGAAATACGACTGAATGTCAATAGTTTGGGTGGCCTCACATTATTGCCTGAGCAACGTCGAAGGCATAACGTGGGTTAGCCAAATTTTATCCCTTCGACAGGCTCAGGGAATAAAATTATGAACGATAAAATCATCATCCGCGGAGCCAGAGAACACAACTTGAAGAACATCTCTCTGGAGCTTCCGCGGAACAAGTTGATTGTATTTACGGGTTTGTCAGGATCGGGCAAATCTTCTTTGGCGTTTGACACGATTTTTGCCGAAGGCCAGCGCCGCTACATTGAGTCGCTCTCCGCCTACGCCCGGCAGTTTTTGGGCGCCATGGATAAGCCGGATGTGGACGAAATAGAAGGATTGTCCCCGGCCATTTCCATTGATCAGAAGGCGCACTCCGCGAACCCGCGTTCCACCGTCGCCACGATTACGGAAATCTATGACTATCTGCGCGTACTTTACGCGCGCGTGGGGAAGCCGCACTGCGTTCTCTGCGGCCGCCCGATCCAGAAAATGACGGTGGAAGAAATGGTGGACGTTATCGTGGAGCGCGAGACAGAACTCCATTCGGAGCGAATCGCGCGTCGCGAATCGCAGGTCGCAAGACGTGGCGATAAGCGATTGGCGACCAGCGATGTGCTCACCGTCCTGGCGCCCGTAGTGCGCGGCCGGAAAGGGGAGTACTACCAGATGCTGTATGATTTTTTGAATGACGGATATTCGGAAGTTCGCGTGGATGGCGAAGTAAAAAAGCTTCGTGAGCGCATCGTCATGTCGCGGTATAAGCAGCACACGATTGAGCTGGTGGTTGATCGCGTGCCGCTCGGTTGGCCATTGGAGAACAATAAGGCCTTCCGCGCGCACTGCGCGGAAGCGCTTGAAACCGCGCTCCGACGCACGGAAGGAGTAGCGACGATTGTTCTGGACGATGGCTCCGAGATCACCATGTCGGCGCGGTACTCCTGTCCCACCGACGGCTTCTCATTCCCTGATATTGAACCGAGGCTGTTTTCGTTTAACAGTCCCTACGGAGCATGCACCAGCTGCCACGGCCTTGGCACGGAGTCGCTTTTTTCCGAAACTCGGTGCCCGGACTGCGGCGGCAAGCGTCTTCGGAGGGAAAGCATCTCCGTTTTTGTCGGCGGAAAAAATATTGTTGAGATCACAAGCGCGCCGATTGACAAGGCATACGAATTTTTTCAGAAGCTATCACAGAACAGTCTTTCCGCTACGGAGCAGGAAATCGCGAAACCGGTGCTGAAGGAAGTCATGAATCGTCTGAAGTTTATGTTGGATGTCGGATTGGATTACCTCACGCTGGACCGGCAGGCCGGCTCCCTCTCCGGCGGCGAAGCGCAGCGCATCCGACTCGCTTCGCAGATCGGCTCGCGGCTCACCGGCGCGCTCTATGTGCTGGACGAGCCGACGATTGGGCTCCATCAGCGTGACAATGATCGTCTGGTGGCCACGCTCCAGAAGCTGCGCGACCTTGGGAACACCATCATTGTTGTTGAGCACGATGAGGATACGATTCTCGCCTCGGATTATTTAGTTGACCTCGGGCCGGGCGCAGGAAAGCATGGAGGCGAGATTGTTGCTGCAGGCGAGACGGAAGCGTTACTGCTCTCCAAGTCTCGGCCCAAGAGTTTGACTCTCCAATACCTGCGCGGCGAGGTAATGATTCCGGTTCCAAAAACTCGGCGGATTCATTCCAAAGAGCGACTGAAGGTCATCGGCGCCACGGAGAACAATTTGAAAAAAATAACCGTGGAGATTCCGCTTCGCAGATTCGTGTGCGTGACCGGCGTTTCCGGTTCCGGAAAATCCACGCTGGTGCACGATGTGCTGTGGCGCGCGCTTTCCAATCGCTTGAGCCGCACGCGTCTTCGCGTCGGAGAGCACAAGGAACTCCTCGGCGCGGAATATCTGGACAAGGTCATCATCATTGACCAGTCGCCGATCGGCCGCACGCCGCGCTCCAACCCGGCAACCTACACCGGCGCCTGGGGGCCGATCCGCGACCTGTTTGCGGCGCTGCCGGAAGCGCGCGGCCGCGGCTGGAAGCCGGGACGGTTTTCGTTCAACGTGCCCGGCGGTCGCTGCGAGGGGTGCGCGGGGAACGGATTTATTGAAATAGAGATGCATTTCTTGCCCGCAGTCTATGTCCGCTGCGATGTGTGCAAAGGGAAGCGCTTTGATCGCGAGACGTTAGAGGTGGTCTACAAAAGAAAATCCATTGCTGATGTGCTCGCCATGACGGTGGAAGACGCCGACGCATTCTTCCGCGAAATCCCCATGGTTCACGATCGGTTAAAAATGTTGAACGAGGTTGGGCTCGGCTATCTGGAGCTCGGCCAATCGGCGACAACGCTCTCGGGCGGGGAAGCGCAGCGGGTGAAGCTCGCGTCGGAGCTCGCGCGACGGGACACCGGACGCACGCTCACTATTTTGGACGAGCCGACCGTGGGGTTGCATTACGAGGATGTGCGGCGGCTCTTGGATGTTCTCCATCGGCTCGTGGAGCGCGGAAACACGGTGCTCGTCATTGAGCATAACTTGGATGTGATTAAAAGCGCTGACCACTTGATTGACCTTGGGCCCGATGGCGGCGACCGCGGCGGCGAGGTAGTGGCCACGGGCACCCCCGAGGAAGTCGCGCGGAATCCAAAATCGCACACCGGAGCGTATTTGAAGCGAGTGCTTACAAAATAAAATAGCCCTGACAAAGGTCGGGGCTTTTGAGACCGGTTTCGTTATCCGCGCTTTTTCTTCGGCTTTTTCGGGAACGGTTTTCCCTTCTGGGACTTCACGATTTCGTGTACGAATCCGATGCGCAGCGCCTCATCCGCGTAGAAGTACGTTTCTTTGTCCATCCAGCGGATAATTTTTCCGCGATTCGCTTTGAGGTGCTTGCAATAAACTCCGAGCAAGCGTCCCCGAAGCGCTTTAATGCCTTCAAGGATGCGCTTCGCTCCGCGGTGGTCAAGACTCTTGTCTTCGAGCCAATGCGTCACGTTGTGGATGAAGATGCGGGAGTTAGCGAGAATTCGACGTTTATCGCCTCCCAAGAGAACGATTGATGCGCCGGAAGCGGCGTCGGCGATGACCGTCGCGTGAATAGGCGCGCGCGAAGAGCGGAACAGGTCGTAGATGGCCAAACTGTCCGTCGTGCTGCCGCCGGGGCTGTTGATGAAGACCTGAATAGGCGCGGCGGATTTCCGGTTGAGCTTCCGAATCCTTCGTTCCACCTGCTCGACGAGTTCAGGGCAAATCTCGTCATTGATCCAAATGATACGTCTTGCCACGCTTACTCCCTTCTCATTTTGGAAAGGTTCTGGCGGCATTTTAACATTCTCCCCTTGCCACCGCAAGAGTGAGCGGTTATGGTTCAAATATGGTTTTATTTCTGCGGAAAATAGCGCCTCGATGGATTTTAAGCGCATATCACCTTATCCTCGCATACGCGGCGGCGGCTTGCTACGCATTTCCCTCGCGGCGGATGATCGTAATCGGG
>JBBTXB010000082.1:0-8019 GCA_038062475.1 Patescibacteria group bacterium | reverse complement strand
CATTAGAACGTAGTACGTAGAACTTAGAACGTAGTGAATCGGCGATTCGATTTTCTACCTTCTACGTTCTACCTTCTACCTACTAGTTCATGACTCTTTTCGACATCATTTTGATCGTCATTTTGGGGGGGTTCGTCCTCTTCGGGTTTTGGTTTGGGCTTATCCACACGCTCGGCGCGTTAGTGGGAACGGTTGTCGGCGCCTGGGCCGCGGGGCATTACTACGATGCGCTGGCATTGTGGCTCTCCGGCATAATCGGCGGGAATCTCAATGTCCTGCGCGTGATTGTTTTCGTGGTGCTCTTTACCATCGTGAATCGCCTTGTCGGACTTTTATTCTTTATTTTGGAAAAAGTGTTCAAGGTGCTCACCATTATCCCATTTTTGAAAACCATCAATCGGCTCGCTGGCGCCGTTCTCGGTCTCGCAGAAGGAGTGCTCGTCCTCGGACTTTCCATTTATATCGCGTCCCGCTATCCGCTCGGGGAGTGGTTTACGGGTATGGTGCTTGCCCGTTCCTCGGTTGCGCGATACCTCTCGGGCTTGGCGGATGTGCTTGCCCCGCTTCTGCCGGAGGCGGTGAGGACATTGCGGTCGCTTTTCTAGCAGCGAATAATTTGAAAATCCGAAATCCGAATATCGAAATCCGAAACCCCATCCCGTCGCCCAGTGCGCCCGACCATGACTCCGCAGGCAAGAGCAGGTCGGAACCACGGGACGGGGCAGGCAAATCCGAATGACCGAAATTCTCCGCCAAAGGCGGATCCGCCTCCGGCGGAAAATACCAAAAACGGTTTCGATCGTTGGAGCATTCGAATTTTGAATTTGTTTCGTGCTTCGGATTTCGTGCTTCGAGTTTATGTTTATCGATACTCATTCTCACGTTCACTTTAAGGCTTTTCAGCACGATATGGAGGATGTCATCCGCCGCGCGATTGCGGCGGATGTTTCAATGATTACGGTGGGAACGCAAAGTACGACTTCGAAAAACGGCGTTGAAGTTGCGGCGAAGCACGAGCGCGTCTGGGCGGCGGTCGGGCTGCATCCGAACCACCTTTTCCGGATGCCGATTGATGAGGCGGAGTCGCCGTTTATCTCCCGGGCGGAGGATTTTGATCGTGGATATTACGAAAATTTGGCGCGGCAGCCCAAGGTAGTCGCAATCGGCGAGTGCGGCCTGGATTGGTACAGAATCCCGGCTGATGCGAATCACGAGGAAGTAAAAGCGAAACAGGAGCAGGTGTTCCGCTCGCACCTTGATCTTGCAACCGAGGCGAATTTGCCGGTTATCGTCCATTGCAGAGACGCGCATATACGCTCCGCAGAGATTCTGGGGGAATATGTAAAAGCTGGGAAACTCGCGCGGCGCGGAGTGATCCATTGTTTTACCGCTACGTGGAAAGAGGCCGCGCCCTACATGGATTTAGGATTCAACATTTCGTTTACCGGCGTCATAACCTTTGAAGCGAAGGGTGGGGGCCGCGAGCGTCAGTTGGCGCTGCTTGATGCGGCGACGAAGACTCCGTTGGAACGGCTGATGGTTGAAACCGATTCTCCGTACCTTGCGCCGGTTCCGCATCGCGGCGAACGGAACGAACCTGCTTACGTCCGCTTCGTCGCCGAGAAGGTCGCGGAAATAAAAGGCGTTTCGTTTTCTGAAGTAGAAAAGCAGACTACCGAAAACGCGGTTCGGCTTTTTGGGTTACAATGAGATAGTTTCTAGCACCTTCACATCATGAGGAGGAAGTCATGTCCCCGAACGGTTTTAAGGTCATGCTCACGGCGCTCACGGAGTCAGATCCGTTGCGCCATATTTACGACGCGCGCTTCTTCGGGATTCACTACCGTCTGTGCATTTCCGGAAGCACGATTGAGATTCTGAATGCGGATTTAGACGACAAACCGATTGGCAAGATACACGGATCGCCGAGCGAAGGGTTTATTTGGCGCGGCAACCTGAACTGCATTGCGCGCTACACCTATAACAGTGCGAAGGGTTACACGGTGATGCCCATAGAGGACGGCGTTCCGCAGCCGAAAAAGGCGACATCCGTGCACCCGATTGACTACTTCTTCGCCTACTGGCGCGACCTGCAAAATGCCGCGCGGTAACGGGATTGACACGCGCGGTAACGTATGTTGTAATGATGCGTTCTTTCACACCATCGAGGAGTTGGCAATGAGTGCAGACTGGCGGCGTCGTAAGATCGGCGAACTGCGTGTGGTTACCATCCATCACGAGGAGGGTACTCAATATAACCGCTTGATGCTTGAGGAGCTGGTGTCTGACTTCGTTGCCGCGATAGAGGGGTTCTATCGCAATCCCCCTTGGGGGACAGATGGAAGCGCCGCGCTGCGCGTAACGCATGCGACTGTCACCAAGCTCACAATTGACAACGCGAGCTGGTGGACGCATGAGCCCGCGATTAGTGGGATTCCCGAGGGTGGCGAGGAAATACGCGTTCTGTGGGCATCCCCCGAGCAAGAAGCAAAGTGGAGGACAGAGTCTAACAGGCCCTGTCCCAAACCGCTTCAGAGCAATGAAGCGGGCGCCGAAAAACGTCAGGACGATACGGAGCGCAACTAGGCGCAGTTTGTCCTCGCAGCGATTGCTAGCTGCGGGGATTTTTTAATCCCTACTTCGGACTCGGAGATTTCAAGCCAAAGACCGAGCACTCAAAGCGTTGAGTGCTCGGTTGTTACCGCTAGTGAAATTTCCATCTCCGCCCGAGGCGGACTCTGAAATTTCGGGCGAGTAACAAAAAAACCGCTCCTGTGGGAGCGGCGTAGAAAGAACATCTATGTTAGTAGAGCTCAACGGCAAGCTCTTCTGCTTTCTCAACCAGAGCGCCTAGGCTGAGACTGATTCCCTCGGTCCAGAAATCCGGGTTGGTTGGGTCAAGGCCGAACGGGGCCAGCAGTTCCAAGGCGTTTTTTGTTCCGCCGGCGCGGAGCAGTTGCAGGTACTTACGTTCAAAGTCTTTACCGAGGCGCTCCCGTTGCGCGTACAGGCAGTGCGTCAGCAGTTCGCCGCAGGCGTAGCCGTACACATAGAACGGGCTATGGAAGTGGCCAATGTACGCCCAAAGATGGTCCATGTCTTCATATGTGAACACCTCGCCATCCTCGCCGTACAGTTCGCGTACCGTCTCCATCCAGATGGCGTTCAGCTCGCTAACCGACAGGCGGGTTTTGGCACCATGCAGGCGTCGTTCAAAGTTGGAGAAGCCGATTTGGCGTACGACACTGTTGATTATGTTGTCCACTTTGTCGACGATGAGCGCGAGTACGGCGGACTTATTCCAACCGCGCGCGAGTGATTCCTTCATATATTTGAAGGTGGTCATTTCACCGAAGATAGAAGCAGTCTCGGCGTAGGCTATTGGCGCCTCGAACATGAGCGGTCCTTGCGCGTTGGCTGCCAAAAGTCCGTGGATGCTATGACCCAGCTCGTGCGCGAGGGTGGAGACGTCTCGGGCCGAACCAAGGTAATTCACAAGAGTGAATGACGCCGCTTTGTATCCTGGCAAGACCACTGAATAGTTGAAGGCTCCGCTGGCTTTCCCCGGAACAGCGGATGCATCAATACGCTTTGCCCGTACAGATTCACGGATTAGCGCTGCCAGATCCGGACTAAAACTTTCGTAAGCGGCGAGAACGGTTGCCAGCGCTTCGTTCCAGGGAATCAGGCGCGTGTCTTCAAGCGGCAACGGAGCGTTCCTGTCGCTCCAACGCAGCGTCCTCATGTCCAAAAGCGCCGCCTTGAGTCGGTAGTAGCGCTTGGCAAGCAGGGCGCCATTAGTCACGACGGCCGTGTGGAGCGCCTCCACGACCGCGTCGGGAATCATGTTCTCCAAATTACGCGCCGTCATCGGATGTGGGTACTTTCGTTCCCTGTCTTCCACCGCCTTGGCGCCGGCGATTTCATAGAGGGTGCGCGCGGCATACTTGGCGAACGGACCTTTGAGCCCGTCGTTTAGCGCCTTCAGGGCCGCAGCACGCGTTTCGGCGTCTTCATGATGGTTGACGACGTGGGTGATTTCCTCCAGAGTCTTTTCCTCGCCGGCGAACGGGAAGCGCAGCTCTGCCTCCACCTCACCGTAGAATTCACTCCAGGAATCCGAGCCGAACTGGTCGCGTTTGGAGAGTGCTGATTCCACTTCCTCGGAGAGCATGTGAGGCTTGTCGAGGCGCTGCATCTTAATCCACGGAAGATGGTTCTCAACCAGGTAGTATTTGGCGCAAAGAGAGGCGACGGTTTCCTCGGAAAGTGAGACGAGCTCAATCGTGAAGAACTCCAGATGTTCTCCGAAAGCCGCGGCTTGAGCAGATTGCACTTCTGCGATTTTTGCCTTAACGGCATCGTCATGCTTGTCGAGTGATGACCTTAGCTCCAGGTAGGCACTGACTTTGTAATTGAGCATGACGATTTCGCTGTAGCTGCTGATGGCTGGACCAAGCTGGGAAGCAAGGTTGCCCTTATAGGCAGCTTTGAAATTGGCGGCCATGGCGACCAGCGCTGCAACGTCGGCATCCAGTTGCGGGTCGTCCAATCCGTTGTAGAGGCAGCTCAAGTCCCAACGAACCTCTTCGGCTCCCGTACGCTTGTCCTCGGACATCTCGTCCTCCTTAGGTTGTGACAGAACCAACCGTTTATTTAACACGTCCCACTTGAGATGTCAACCTTACCGGGGATTTAGGGGGCCGTTTTTTAATCCCCTTGCCGTGAAGGGAAACCTCTTGTATAATCTCCACCTGTTGTATGCCCAGTAATACATCTTCGACCGCCGAGCACCGATCGCAATCGGTGCTCGGCAACGGAGTTTCCTCGACCAAACACGACATGACATTCTTAAGCATTTAACTCTCGAACAATCGGTAACTCGACCAAAAGTCGAAGTTGATATACTGGGTATGGAACCTGAAATATCAAAACCAAGGGCAGAACATTCTACGTGGAGCGCCCTCGCGCTCGCATGGGAACTGGGCTATACGATCGCCATTCCCATTGTCATTTTTGCTATCGGTGGACGGTTTCTGGATAAGAAACTCGGCAGTTCGCCGATTTTTCTTCTTCTCGGTATCCTTCTCGCGCTGATTGTCTCGGGAGTCGGGGTGTATCGGAGAACAAAAAGAATTATGAATCAGGAATTATGAATTATGGGACGATACGTGCAGAAAGGATAAGGGTCTTTACTGATTTGGATGCGTGGAAAGAAGGCCATACCCTCGTCTTAATGGTCTATAAAGGAACCGCGACTTTTCCTAAAGAAGAGACATTCGGGTTGGTGAGCCAAATGCGGCGCTGTGTAGTATCTATTACATCGAACATCGCGGAGGGCTTTAGCAGACAATCGTACAAGGAAAAGGCACATTTCTATTCCATGGCACAAGGGTCTGTAACCGAGTTGCAGAATCAACTCTTTATTGCGAAAGATGTCGGCTATCTTACAAAAGAACGCTTCCAGGAAATGGCCGATCAAGCAACAAAAGTGCACAAGATCATCAATGGCTTGATCAAGATGTCAAAAGCCCGCAATGACCACCCCCATAATTCCTAATTCATAATTCATTCTTCATCGTCATGAACATTTCTCTCGCAGCAGAAACGCTTTTTCACATCGGAACATTTCCGGTTACAAACACCCTGATCGTTGCATGGGCGCTTGCGGCCGTCTTCATTGTTTTTGCGATTCTTGTCGGGACGCGTCTCCGGGAGGTGCCAAAGGGGCTCCAGAATGCAGCAGAAGCCGCGATAGAGGCGTTGCTTCGACTCGTGGAGGGTGTGACGCAGAATCGCGCGCAGGCGATCAAATTTTTCCCGCTTGTTGCGACAATTTTTCTTTTTGTATTGTTTTCTAACCTCGTAGAGGTAATGCCAGGCCTTGGCACTGTCGGTTTGCAAGAGGTGCATGAAGGCAAGTCTATTATTGTGCCGTTTCTTCGTTCCGCTTCCGCAGACCTGAATTTTACGCTCGCGCTCGCTCTTTCCGCTGTTATTGGCGTGCAGGTTATGGGAGTGGCGGCAATCGGCGCGGCGAAGTACGCTGGGAAATTTCTCGTACCTCCATGGAAACAACCGTACGGCATCGGTACCTTTGTGGGACTCTTGGAATTGATTGGTGAGGTGGCGAAGATTGTTTCCTTTTCATTTCGGCTTTTCGGCAACATATTTGCCGGCGAGGTTCTCTTGACGGTGGTGCTCGTTTTGGTACCGTATCTCGTGCCACTGCCGTTTTTATTTCTGGAGCTCTTCGTGGGTTTTATACAAGCGCTTGTGTTCTCCATGCTCACCATCGTGTTCTTGAAAATGGCGACGGAAGAGCACGAAAGCGGCATGGAGCATGTAACACGTAACATGAAACATGTTCCTTGAACGAATGCTTCATGCTTCAGGTTTCATGTTTTATGCAGCATGTTGCGGGTTGAAGTTCTTTGCCGGTTCGGGGCGGAGGACTCTAATCCACAATTAATACAGTACGGTCAAACGCTGACGTTAAACACTTTTTTCGTCCTCGCGGAGACCGTACGTTAATAGTATGGCCGCAGAAAACGAAGTCGCCCAAGCAGCGCTTGGGAACCTGGAGGCGGTGAAATCAATTGCCGCCGCATTAACGATCGCGGTGGGCGCCATCGCTCCGGCGACCGCCATCGGCAAACTCGCCGCCAAGGCGATGGAGGCAATCGGTCGCAATCCAGAGGCAGCGCCGAAGATTCAGACCGCGATGATCCTCTCAATCGCGTTCGCTGAAGCGATCGCCATCTACGCGCTTGTGGTCGCGCTCATCATTAAGTTCGTGTAATTCACAGCCCCGTATCCCGCTCCACAGCAGTGGGATGGGGGTTGGCAATTACTTTAACGAGAAGGTAGAACGTAGAGCGAGACTACATACTACCTTCTACCTACTACGTACTAACGTCATGGAACTTCTCTCTAAATTAGGCGTTGATTGGCGGCTGCTCTTGGCACAGCTCGTTAATTTTCTTATTCTCCTTGCGATTCTCTACCGCTTCCTCTACCGACCGGTTATCAAATTACTCACGGAACGGTCAGAGAAAATCGCACGGGGACTCACAGAGGCGGCGCGAATTGAGGAAGAAGCCGCAAAAGCGCAGGAAACGCGCGAGCGGATGATTCTCGCCGCGCGGGAAGAAGCGCAGGCGATTGCGAGAGACGCCCAGGCGCGCGCAGAGACCGTGCGCGCGGAGGCGGTCGAAAAAACGCGAGCCGAGACGGAACGAATTGTTGCAGCCGGAAAAGCGCTTCTGCAGAGCGAGAAGTCGGCCATGCTTGCCGAAGCGCAAAAAGAGTTGTCGGAACTGGTGATTACTGCAACGGAACGGGTGCTCCAAGAAACGATCACCGAAGATCGTGAACGCAAACTCATCAAAGAAACCGTTCGCGCCATTGCTGAAGTGAAGAGGTAAATTCAGCCAGAGGCTGATCCGCCTCTGGCGGAGATTATGAAAAATACTCTTGCCAAACATTACGCCGCCGCGCTCTTTGAGGCGTGTCGAAAGAAGCCGGAGGCAATTCGGACGATTGTGAAACGCTTCGGTGAACTCTTGAAAGCGCGGCACGATCTCCGGCTTCTCCCGCGTATTGCAGACGAGCTTGATGCGTACGCGCGCAAAGCGGAGGGGCTTACGGATGTTGAAATTCAAAGTGCAACCCCGCTTTCCGAGGCGCAGGCAAGGGCGTTGCTTCAAGCGTGCGGATTGAAAACCGAAGAAATTTCCCTGCGTACTAGTACGGATCCGCAGATTCTCGGCGGAATGAGGGTTAGAATCGGGGATTGTCTCATTGACGGATCGGTAAAACATCGCCTTAATGCATTGCGACAGAAATTAGCTTCTTAGTTTTATGCCCAGTAATACAACTTCGACTGTCGAACACTCATCGCAATGAGTGTTCGACAACGGAGTCTCCTCGACCAAACACGCCATGGCACCCTTACTCTCTAACTCTCGAACAATCATCAACTCGACCAAAAGTCGAAGTTGATATACTGGGTATGTC
>JBBTXB010000081.1:0-9405 GCA_038062475.1 Patescibacteria group bacterium | reverse complement strand
CTTGTACCCCGTACGGGGCACTTGGCAGAAAAAATTGCGACCAATTTTTTCTGAGCGCAGGCGCAACAGTACTATACAAACAAACGTACATGCACGGACTGGCATTCGCATTTCAAAACAGACTTCTAACGGGGTTGACAACCGTGTGGAAAAAGAGTGAAGTACTGCGGGAGTTTTGTTCACAACTTTCTGTGAGTAAAGCAACTGCGGTTTTTCTTACCCACTCTTTCCCGCCATTTTTCACAGTCCTTCCACGCCGAATCTGATGCACTGCGAGGAAAAAAACGCGCAACAAAAGCAAAATTATCAAGCACTCTGTTGGTTCTCCACTTATCCCACGCCCCTACTACCACTACTTTAAATAAACATTATTTACTCCGTTACGCCGTTTCCCTATGAAAATATCATGCACGCAGAACAACCTATCGGAAGGTCTTTCCATCGTGAGCCATCTTGCAACAAAAAACATCCAGCTCCCCATCCTTTCGCACGTTCTTATTCAAATCGAAGACCGTGTATTGAAATTAACATCAACAAACCTGGAGATTGCGATTTCCGTGAAACTCCGCGCAAAGGTTGATGTCCCGGGATCGTTCACCGTCCCCGCAAAGCTCCTTGCGGACTTTGTTAACCTCCTCCCCGCAGATCGAGTTGATCTTGAACAAAACGGAGACGCATTGGTTGTTTCCAGTAAAACCACGAACACCACCATTAAGGGGACCGGCGCGACTGATTTCCCCCTCATTCCGAAAATAGACCAGGGGGAGAAGTACCGCCTTTCGGCCCCGGAACTCAAACGAGCATTGGAGCGCGTCATTTTTGCAGCTGCGGGAACGCAAACTCGGCCGGAATTGACGGGCGTTCTTTTCCGATTTGATGCGGTAAAAGGGGAATTGGCGCTTGCGGCAACCGATAGTTTTCGGCTTGCTGAAGCGCGCGTGCGGGCGGAGGCAAAGGCGAACGGGAGTTTTATCCTTCCCGCACGGGCCGTTTCCGAGGTAATCCGGATTCTCGGGAGCGTTTCCGACGATATGCAAAGCGGCGACGAGGTTGAAATCACCCGAGGAGAAAGCCAGGTACTGTTCAGTTACCGTGGGGTGGAGCTGATTTCCCGGATCATCGAAGAACGATACCCCGATTACCAGAACATTATTCCCGAAAAGTTTTTAACCACCGTTCGGGTCGAGCGCGCCGCGCTCGCGAATGCGGTTCGCACGGCGAGTCTCTTCTCTCGTTCCGGGCTGTATGACGTCATGCTTACAATTATTCCCGGAGAATCGGCGGTGGAGGTTGCGGCCTCCGATGGAAATGTTGGTCAAAGCAAGGCGCGCCTTGCCGCCGAGGTGACCGGCGCTCAAAATGGGATAACGCTTAACTTCCGCTACCTTTTGGACGGTGTGGGAGCGGCTCCCGGAGAATTTATTTCCCTGCAGATGAACGACGGAGGGAGCCCGTGTCTTTTAGTTCCCTCGGCCGCAGAGACCGGCAAAGAAGGAACCGGAACGAGCGATTCGTATCTGTATCTCGTGATGCCGATCCGACAATAAGAAAGACCTGGATTACAAAACACCCCGATGGCCATCGGGGTGTTTTTGATTCACTGATGTGCGCCGGCTATTGAATCGTAACCGTTCTTTCCTCCGAAAGGATTCGCTCTGATCCATTCGCAAAGCGTATCCGCGCCACAAGTGCATAGGTTCCTGCTTGAGCGTTTTGCCAGTGCAGCTCCACCTGCCCCCCCTCTAGACGCTCGGCTCCAGCGACGGTTATTTCCAACCCGTCCCCGCGCGCCAGTATATCAACGCGATCAATAGAGGCGTCGCTTAGCGTGAACCGGAGGGTGACCGGTGCGGATACCGTTGATCCTTCCATCGGTTCAATCCAGGAGAGCGTGATCGGAGGCGGGTCGGAGGTAAGCTCAAACGACTGTTCCGCGCTTCCCGAGTTCTCCAGAACATCATAGGCAACCGCAGAAAGGGTGTGTACCCCCCGCCCAAACGCATTTCCAAGCGTGAAGGTAGCATGGAAAGGAGCGCTTCGGGAGACCGCAACCGACCGCCCATCAACAAAATATTCAACGCGTGAAACCTCATATGTTGAAGCAAGGGAGACTTGGACAGTGAGCGTTCGCTCTGCGATGCTCGCGCCCGCGATAGGGTCTGTAATGGTGACTAGCGGCCTGCTTCCCGGGGCGTGTACGTCGTCAAATTCTTTTGGCGGTTCGGTTACAAAAATGTTGTTTTTTGCCGCCCACGTTTGTATACCCGCCTCCCAGTTTTCATATTGCGGGTCTGCGGCAGGATTTGGCGGTTCCGGTCCGCGCGGATCGTCCTTCTGGACATAATGGAGAATGGAATGGATCGCCCGATACGTTCGCTCTTCAATGGCGGTGGGCGGAGTTGCCGGCGTTGCCAGCTTTCCGGAAATTCGGTCAATGCGCACGGTGTAGGACGGGGCAGATTCCCCGTCAAGGATCGGCTTTCCTGTTATTACGGGAAGCGGCGGGGTAAACGCCTCCGCGGGTTTTCCGTCGAGCGCAAAGCGCATGACCGCGTTCCAAATCGGCGCGGCAATTTTGCTTCCGTCAGCTCCGGTTTTCATGGCGGAATTGTCATTGTTTCCAACCCACACGCCGGTCACAATGCTCGGGGTGTAGCCGAGCGTCCAGGCATCACGAAAATCGTTGGTCGTACCCGTTTTCGCCGCTACCGGCCGGTCGGGAAGAGTAAGAAAATTTTCGGAACCAAAGATGAAGGCGCGGGCATTGTTGTCCGAAAGAATATCGCTGATGTGGCGAGCGATCTCCGGATCAAGTACGCGTTTTGGTTCCGGCCGGTACTCTTCCAAAATGCGCCTAGTGCTATCTTCAACGCGGAGGATGGCGGCTGGTTCGGTACGCATGCCCTCGGTTGCAAATACGCCGAACGCGGAGGCGTGATCCAGGAGACGCACTTCGCCGCCGCCAAGCACAAGCGAGAGCCCGAAGCGGCTGCGGTCGCCGAGCGTTGTGTAGCCGAACGATTCGGCAAGATCCAAGACCCGAGGCACCCCCGTGAGATACAGCGTTTTGACCGCAGGAATGTTCAGGGAGCCCGCAAGGGCTTGCCGCATCGTTACCGGTCCGTGCTCCTTGCCGTCATAATTTTTAGGCGCGTAATCCTTGGTGTCGGTTTTGAATACCGTTTCCACGTCATAGAGCACGGTGGTAGGCGTGTACCCCTTTAAAAACGCCGCCGCATAGGCGATCGGCTTGAATGAAGATCCGGGCTGGCGCGGGCGGAGAGCGACGTTGACGTTGCCGTCGTTTTCCTCGTTGAAGTAGTCTCGGGAACCGACCATGGCGAGGATTTCTCCGGTTTTCGGGTCCATGGAAACCAGAGAGGCGTTTTTCGCATTCCAGAGTTTTTCGACGTCAAGCATTTGTTCAGAAATTGTTTTTTCCGCCCGTGTTTGCAGGTCAAAATCAAGCGAGGTTATGACTCGCAGGCCGCCGTTTTCCACGAACCGTTCGCCGTATTTCGTCCCCAGCAGCTCTCGAACATAGAATACAAAATGCGGAGCGGTAATTCCCTCGCGGCGCGGTTGAACGCGGGCAAGAACATCAACTTTCTTTGCCGCATCAGTTTCTTCCCGCGGGAACATGCCCTCGTTCGCGAGCTCGTCCAGGATGTAGCGAGTGCGGGCAAGGAGGTCGTCGGTGTGGCTCCCGTAGGGAGAATAGTAGCTCGGCGCTTTGGGTAGCGCAGCGAGGAGCGACGCTTCCGCGAGGTCGAGGTCTCGGGCGGATTTTCCAAAAAACATTTGCGCGGCCGCCTCAATACCGTAGGCGGTGGAGCCGTAGGGTATTTCATTGAAATAGAGCTGCAATATATCATCCTTGGTAAACCGCCGCTCCAGTTCGTAGGCAAGGATAAGCTCTTTCAGCTTTCTGGTATATGTTTTTTCGCGGCCAAGCACCGCGTTTTTGATAAGTTGCTGGGTGATCGTAGAGCCGCCTTGAATTTTTCCCCGACCGAGTATATTAACCACCAGCGATCGAAAAATCGCGCGCACAGAAAAACCATGGTGCGTATAAAAATCCCGATCTTCGGCAACGAGCGTAGAGAGCTTTGCAGTAGCGGGGACGTCGGAGAGAGAAATGAGGGTCCGCTTTTCTGCGCCGTGGATTTCGTATAGTAGATGCTCTCCGGTGCGGTCATAGATTTTTGTACTCTGGCTCACGGCTCGTTCCATGAGACGGTTCGGGTCCGGGAGTTCTCGGCCCAACCATACGGCAAGCAGAACCGTTGACACGGCGCCGGCGCCCACCGCGGCAACCAAGAGGAGAATTAAAAAAGAAGCGAGCGATTTTGCCCGACGCTTGCGGCCCGTGCCGCGCAGTACGGCGAGATTTCGTGGAAGCCGCACGTCGCGGGGATGTGAACTTTCTTTCCACGAGCGCGGAGAGCGGATGCGGAGCGGTGGAATAGGCATAGTCGTTTATGAAGCACGGAGCACGTAGCATGAAGCATTCATCAAGGAATGCGCTCCGCGCGCCACGATCAATGTTTCATGTCCCGACACCTTGATTTAAATATTTATGAACCCCCATACATTCCTGCGGGGTATTCTGGGAAGGTGTGGGGATAAATGCGGTCGGGATCCCGATCGGAGCATCGGGGCTTCAGGTTTTATGTATCGGGTCGAGGAGTAGTGCGGCGCCGACGATGGCGGCGTCCTCTCCGAGCGCCGCAGGAACTATCGGTGTTCCCCGGAGAGCGCCGAAGGGTACTCGGCGCCGGAACTCGGTTTTTGCCGGACCCCAGAGGGCACGGACTCGGGCAAATCCCCCGCCCACGACGATGACGTCAGGGTTCAGCACCGTCGCGATGTTTGCAAGGCCGACTCCGAACATGCGTCCCATGCGTTGGAGCAATTCTCGGGCAGTACCGGGCCGTTGTGCCAGTTCTTCAATGGCTGCGCTTTCGAGCGATCGGCCCGTTTCTTTTCTATACAGGCGCGTTAAGGCGCCTCCCGAGACAAGAGATTC
Source organism: Patescibacteria group bacterium (assembly GCA_038062475.1). GTDB lineage: Bacteria > Patescibacteriota > Patescibacteriia > JBBTXB01 > JBBTXB01 > JBBTXB01. The sequence goes on along the minus strand of JBBTXB010000081.1, from coordinate 4,376 downwards.
AAAGTGGCCGATCTGGCCGCACGAACAGCCACCCTCCGAAGTGATAGTCATGTGGCCAACTTCGCCCGAACTGTTATTCCTGCCACGATAGAGCGTTTTGTCAAGCACGATGCCGCCGCCGATGCCCGTCCCGAGCGTTATACCGACCACAGAGCGGTATTTTTTTCCCGCGCCTACGGTCGCCTCCGCGAGCGCAAAGCAGTGAGCGTCGTTGTCCACCACGACCCGAACATTGAATGTGCGAGCGAGAAACGTCCGCACAGGCACACGCATAAACGAACGGCTGAAGTTCGGGCTTTGGAACACGATACCCCGCTCATGGTCAACGTGTCCGGCAAAGCCGACGCCGATGCCGCGAACTCCCGGGACCCATACCGCTTCTATCGCCCGGGTAAGGTTACCGAGAGTCGCCGCCCGGCCTCGTTTTGCCGCAGATGGAAGCTTCACCCGCTTCCGAACCCGCCCCAAGGCGTCAACGAGCCCGGCATAAATTTTTGTTCCCCCGATGTCAACGCCGATCACCATACCCGCCTAAGTTTTTGCACTAAAGCATTCAATAATAAGCATTTTTTTTACTCCGTTTCCCGCCTTAATCTGCGGAGAAACATGTACCGCTTGGTAACCACGATGCAAAAATTTAGGCGGGTATATCATCTTTACACCCTACACCTTGACCCCGTTAGAAGCCAAAGGACACCTTTCAGTATAACAGGAGTGCGCCTTGTGGCTTTTTCCTCGTTATATTGCTAGTTTCTGGTCGCTTCTAACTGGGTTGACAGGCGGGCAGAAAAGTGCTAGGGTAACCCGTTCCAGTATAGATCCCCTGTATGGGGGATCTATCGTTTCTGGAACCACACTTATGCCCATAACTAAGCCAAAATACTCATTTGAACCTACGGCGAGCGAACGGGTGTTTACCGCCGCGATTGGCCTTACCATGGTCGCCAATCTTCTGTTTCCAAGGGTTGCTGTGGCAGCCCCTGGCGGCGGGGTGGTCATCCAGTCCCGACCGGTCGGGACACCGTCCGTTTCGGGGGTTTTGCCGCAGGCAGGCGCCCGAGGCACGAAGAAGACTATGTATGTGACCGTGACGGCATATTCTTCCACGCCGGACCAGACCGATGATTCGCCGTTTACTACGGCAAACGGCACCATGGTAAGAGACGGAATTGTAGCTGCAAACTTTCTGCGGTTTGGTACCCGCGTTCGGTTCCCTGACCATTCCGGAGGCAAGGTGTTTGTGGTGACAGACCGGATGCATCCGCGCTTCAGCGACCGAATGGATATCTGGATGGAAACGCGCGAAGAGGCGAGAGTGTTCGGAATCCGGCGGCTCAAAGTTGAGGTGTACTAAATACCTACCTGCCGGCAGGCAGCAAAAAAGCGGAAGCGTTTGAATTCGCTCCGCTTTTTTGATATTATTTTTGCGCCTGTTAGTACTCAAAAGTCTGTCCCGACATTTCCGAAATCTCCGATTTCATGAAATGTCGCGGATCCTCGATTTCTCAAAAAATTTGGATATTGGCCACGTACCCAAGTGGTAAGGGAGAGGTCTGCAAAACCTTTATACGCGGGTTCGATTCCCGCCGTGGCCTCCAAATTTTTGGATAAATCGGGACAAAACTCTTATACAGGGGTTCAATTCCCCTCTCGGCCTCAAAAATTTTATCATCGGGACAAAACTCCTATGCGCGGGTGCAATTCCCGCCCGGGCCTTTCCAAATTTTTCACCCTAGATTTTTTCAATCCATGTCTCCAAAAAAAGAAAAACTGCTCGTGATTGACGGAAATTCGCTCCTCCACCGCGCATGGCACGCGCTTCCGCCGTCGCTTACGACGAAAGATGGAATTGTGATCAATGCCGTCTATGGGTTTGTGTCGCTCCTTTTGAAAGCGTTGCGCGAACTCTCTCCCGATTTTGTCGTCGTCGCTTTTGACCGGAAAGAACCGACGTTTCGGCACAAGGCATATGAGGCGTATAAGGCCACCCGCGAGAAACAGCCGGAGGAGTTGTATGCGCAACTGCCGATTTTGAAATCGGTTTTGGAAACGATGGGCATATCGTTTTTGGAAAAAGCGGGATTTGAAGCCGACGACATCATTGGAACCGTGGTTGCTCATAGCAAGGGGGCTCTAAAAATAATCATGACCGGCGACTTGGACATCCTGCAGCTCGTTGATTCGGAGACGAAAGTATACACTCCGAAAAAAGGCATTTCAGACATCACTGTATATGACGAGAGCGCGGTGCGGGACCGCTACGGGCTCACTCCGGAGCAGATGATTGATTTCAAGGCATTGCGCGGGGATCCGTCGGACAACATTCCCGGCGTGCGCGGCATCGGCGAGAAGACTGCGACGATTCTCCTCTCGCAATTCGGAACGTTGGATAACATCTATCGCGCTTTGGAAACGAATGACCCTCGCATGGAAAAAGTGTCCGTGCGAGTGCGGGAACTCCTCTCGGCGGGAAAAGAACAAGCGTTCCTTTCAAAAAAGTTAGTGACGCTCGTGCTTGATGTTCCTGTCGTCGTTTCTTTAGAGAAGTTGCGGCTCAAACCGTTTAACCGTCCAGAGATTCAAAAACTGTTTCAAGAGTTGGGATTTAAGTCTCTCTTGGAGCGGCTGCCATCGGCCGGATCCCCCGCAGCTTCAAACGCGCCGGAGGCGGCATCGTGCACAATCGTTAAGTCTCAATCGGACTTTGACGATCTTCTTTCCGCGCTCACGCGAGAAGGAGTTTTTGCCATCAAAACTGAGGCGGATCATGCAGACCCGCTTCGCGCAAAGGCCGTCGGGTGGGGGGTCGCCATACCGCACAAGACATGGTTTATTCCGGCTGATTTTTTCCGAAAAGGACAATTGCCGAAAGAGTTATTGATGCTATTCGAAGACGGACGGATCCGCAAAATAGGCCACAATATAAAATACGATTTTCTTGTTTTACGATCCCTCGGAACGACGCTCCGAGGAATTCATGGAGATACGACCATTGCTTCCTACCTCCTCTCCCCCGGCAGCCGCAGCTATGATTTGGAAACACTTGTTGCGGAAGTTCTTGGTAAGAATCTCACGCAGCCGCCAGAGGGAGCGGAAGGAACGGAGGCGCTTGCGCCGTATTTTTGTGAAGGTGTCGCTGCAATTTTTCCGATCCATGACCGATTGCAGGAGCGTTTGCGAGCCGATGGGTTGGATCGCGTGTACGCGGACATGGATATTCCGCTCATTCCGGTGCTCGGCAGGATGGAGGAGGCGGGGATACTCGTTGACACGAAATTTTTGAAAAAACGATCCGTCGCGCTTGCCAAAAAGCTCGGCACGCTTAGCCGCGAGATTCACCGACTCGCGGGCACGGAATTTAATATCAACTCCCCGGCACAGCTCCGCGAGATTCTTTTTGAAAAGCTGCAGATCAAACCTCCGCGCGGGCGGCTGCGCAGAACCGGCGGAGGCGAGGTTTCAACCGCCGCTTCTGAATTGGAAAAATTGCGCGGAGCGCATCCGATTATTGACCCCATCTTTGAGCACCGCGAACTCTCCAAATTGAAATCAACATACGTTGACGCGCTGCCGGAGCTCGTGAATCCGGCGACGGGCCGCGTGCACACCACGTTTCATGAAACCGTGACGGCGACCGGGCGGCTCTCGTCTTCAAATCCTAATTTACAAAATATTCCTATTCGTACCGAGCTCGGCCGCGAAATTCGCAAGGCGTTTGTGGCCCCGCGGGGAATGCGGATCCTCGCCGCTGATTACTCCCAGATAGAATTGCGCATCGTCGCTGCGCTTGCGGGAGACGAGGCAATGCTGGCGGCGTTCCGCGCCGGAGAAGACATCCATACGCGCACGGCAGCTGAAATCGCCGATGTTGCGCCGGAGAAGGTGACCTCTGATATGCGGCGCGCCGCCAAAGCGATTAATTTCGGCATCACCTACGGAATGGGGGCGAATTCACTCGCCGAAGCAACCGGTGTCTCTCGCGACCGCGCGCAGGATTTTATAGATCGCTATTTTACTATTCACCACCGACTCCGCGATTATTTGGAGGAAACAAAGGCGATTGCAGCAAAGCGCGGCTACGTTGAAACGCTGTTCGGCCGGCGGCGGCCGATTCCGAACATTACTTCCACGATTCCCTATCTTCGGGCCGAGGCCGAGCGCATGGCAATCAATATGCCAGTACAGGGAACGGCTGCAGACCTCCTGAAACTTGCAATGATAGCGATTGATAAGGAGCTTCCGAAAATTTCCGGGAAAAGCCGGATGCTTCTCCAGGTGCATGACGAATTGGTATTTGAAGTGCCGGAGCCGGAGGTTCGACGCGTCGGAGTTTTTGTTAAAGATACAATGGAGAACATCCACAAGTTTCCCGTGCC
>JBBTXB010000080.1:0-1784 GCA_038062475.1 Patescibacteria group bacterium | reverse complement strand
GCAAAAATAGCGGCGCCCGCATGGCTTCTCCGGAGAGAAAATCAAATGCGCCGCCGACACCCATCGCCACTTTTACGCCATGCAGTTGCGGCAAATATTCTGCGATCCACTTCTCCTGCTTCACTGCTCCCAGGGCGACAAATACAACGTCAGGATTCGCGGCGCGAATGCGTTCTACAATCCCCTCTTCTCCAGCGTCTCTTCCGACAATCAACATGTTCGGAAAGCGCCGTTCAAGTGCGCGTGAAGCGCGTTCCGCGATTCCCGGCTCTCCGCCGAGGAGATACGTCTTCCAACCGTTCTTTGCAGACTCCTCCGCGAGCCGCTCCAGCAAATCCGTTCCCGTGACACGTTCGCGCATCGGTACACCCAGAAAACGCGCCGCAAGAAGCAGGCCAAAACCGTCCGGAATCGCGAGATCCGCACGATTCAAAATGTCTCGAAACTCGGCATCGTGCTGCGCTGCAAGGCATATTTCAGGGTTCGGCGTCACGATCATATGCGCTCCGTCGCTCCTAACGAATGCGTGTGCCGCAGCGACTGCTTCGCCCATCGTTACGTTGTCCACCCGCACGCCGAGAATCGTGATAGATCGCATAGTGAGGCCACTGTATAAAAAAATCAGCCCTCCGAGAAGGGCTGATCACTTCCACCGCACCGGACGTTCGATCAGCGCAAGCGACCGCTTCGCCGCATCAAGCCGGACTCGAATGCCCACAGGGAGAGTCAATTGAGGCACATTGTGGCCGAAATCAACGTCTGCGAGGATCGGAAAGCTGTAACCGGCAGTTGCCTCCAGAATCGTCGTTTTGATAGGCAGGTAATCATGGTACTCGCTCTTTTTCGTCGGCTTGCAATTGGTAAGCTTGCCGACAACCATCCCGCGTATTTTCTCAAAAACGCCGGCATTGCGAAGCGTGCGGAGTGAGCGATCAATGTCCGCCGGATCCTCGCCGACTTCCTCCCAAAAGAGAACGGCGCGGCGAATATCGGGGAAATACGGCGTTGCAAGCGTATCAACGAGGCGCTGCAAATTCCCGCCAATGAGCCGCCCGTTCACTACCGGCCCCGAACGGAGCGTCTTCCACTTTGTGTGCGCAAGGAGTTTTCCGGGAAGCGAACGCGTCACCATTTTGAAGAACGCCTTGGGATTTAATGATTCCGCTCCCAAGTGCGCAAGATTGGGGCCGTGGAAAGTAACGAGCTTCGCCTTCCGCAGAAATGCCAGCGACAGAACCGTACTATCGCTGTAGCCGCAGAATACTTTCGTATTCTGTGCAACGAGGTCGTAGTCAAGGAGCGGAAGCAACCGATTTGCGCTCGTGCCACCCTGCGCAACGATGATCCCCGCGATCTCGGGATCGCGGAACATCTCGTTGATGTCCTCTGCGCGTTTTTCATCACTCGCGGTAATGTAGTCGCATCGCCGCGAAAAGAGATGTTTCCCTTCGCGAATGCGAAACCCGAGCTGCTTCAACACAGCAACGCCGCGGAGAAAATCGTTCTTACGAATTGGCTCGGAGCATGCGACAATACCAATCGTATCTCCAGGGCTCAATGCCCTGGCCTTGACCAGACGCATTGATACCTCCGGTCACAGGATACCAGGAAATTTCAATTTTGATGAGAGTGGCATACCCAGTATATCAACTTCGACTTTTAGTCGAGTTACTGTTTATTCGAAAGTTAGAAAGTCGGAACATCATATCGTATATGGTCGAGGAGACTCCGTTGCCCCGATAGCTATCGGGGCAGTCGAAGATGTATTACTGGGCATAAGTTAC
>JBBTXB010000079.1:0-2044 GCA_038062475.1 Patescibacteria group bacterium | reverse complement strand
TTCCACATCTGGCTGGCTTGAGGTTCGGTGGCGCCGTAGTACTTGCTCTTCAATTTCGCCGAGCCGTACGGGTTCTCGCATGGGCTCGAGAGCGGGGAGAAGGCCATCTGGGCGATGGGCATCTTGGGGTAGAGCTTTACGGGCAGGCGCCCAATGTTATGGAGTTCCAAGGTGAGGTGAAGGCGGTTCCCCGGATCAATGTATCCGGCGGTCGCGTGGATGATGATGCCGAGGCGGCCGAGCGAGGACTTGCCCTCAAGCCGACCGACGACGTCATTACCGACGCCGATTTCTTCTTCAGTGACACCCAACGCGAACTCGCCCGGGTGGAGCACGAACGGCTGGCCGGCGCCCATCTGAATTTCGCGCATGAGCTTGTCCACCGGCTCTTTCACGTCAATCACCGAATGGTTCGTGTGGTCAAACACGAGAAACTTGTTCCCCAAGTGCAGGTCAACCGACGCGGGTTGAATGGCGTCGGGGAAGAGCGGGGACACCGTTATTTTCCCTTCCGCGAGATATTTCTTTATATCTCGATCCGAGAGGATCATACGACATGGAACATGAAACATGGAGCATGAAACATTCATTCAATGAATGCGCTCCGCGCTCCATGGTACGTGTTACGGGCTTCGTGTTACGTGTTTCATGCGACGCTGACGCGAACCGCCGGCCCCATGGTCGAGACCAGGACGGCGCTCTTTATATACGTACCTTTTGCCGACGCAGGCCGCACGCGGCGCAGGGCATCCATAAACGCCTGCAGGTTTTCCAGGAGTTTTCCGGAGTCAAAGGATACTTTGCCAATCGCTTGGTGGATGTTGCCCGTATCGTCGTTTTTAAAAGCGACTTTCCCTTTTTTCAACTCTGCGACCGTCTTCGCGACATTGGTGGTCACGGTTTCCGATTTCGGATTCGGCATGAGTCCTTTGGGACCGAGGAGTTTCGCGAGCTTTGCCAGTTTCGGCATCATGTCAGGGGTTGCAACGGCGACATCGAAGTCGGTACGGCTGGTTTTTTGAATCTCCGCGATAAGTTCTTCTCCACCCACGATGTCAGCGCCCGCGTCTTTCGCCTCCTGTTCTTTCCCCGAAGAGACGAATGCCGCGACGCGCGCTGATTTTCCGGTTCCGTGAGGGAGAGCGGCGGTGCCGCGGACTTGCTGCTCGCCTTTCGTCGGATCAATGGTGAGGCGAATGTGCACCTCTACCGACGCGTCAAATTTTACACCACTCGTTTTTTTGACGAGTTCCAGCGCCGCTTCCGGCGAATATATTTTTTTTGGATCTACGAGCTTCTTAAGCTCTGCGTAACGTTTTCCGTGTGCCATAGGATCATGAAGCTCGAAGCATGGAGCATGAAGCATTCATTTAAGGATTGCGCTTCGCGCTCCGTGTTTCGTCTTAATGTTACGTGTTTCAGGTTTCATGTTCTATGCGATTATCCTTCTACTCCTTACCCACTACCTTCTAACTTCTCGCTATTCTACGACCTCAAGTCCCATCTGGCGAGCCGTGCCTTCAATGGTGCGCATGGCCGCCTCAAGACTTTTGGCGTTCAAATCGGGGAGTTTTTTCTGCGCGATTTCGCGAATCTGCAATTTGGTAACTTTTCCGACTTTTTCCTGCAGCGGTTTTCCGGAACCTTTTTCGATTCCGGCCGCTTTTTTGAGCAAATCGGATGCCGGAGGAGTCTTCAAGACGAAGGTGTATGAGCGATCTTCGTAAACGGAAATAACGGCCGGGACGATTTCACCGGCGCGTTCTTTTGTCGCTTCATTGAATTTCATGCAGAATTCCTGGATGTTCAAGCCGTGCTGCCCCAACGCCGGCCCAATCGGCGGAGCCGGATTTGCTTTACCGGCAGGAATCTGGAGTTTGATGACAGTTTTCAGTTTCTTGGCCATATTTCAGTTTTACGCTCGAATAAATCCGGCGCCGTGGGAAGGGGTCGGGAAACGGGAGTTTCCCGTAGCGGAATTATTCAAACCGAGGGGTTTGAAAGAGGAGCGAGGCGACGACGGAGAGGGGTTGGCCTTCCCTGC
>JBBTXB010000078.1:0-4038 GCA_038062475.1 Patescibacteria group bacterium | reverse complement strand
CGTCTCCGGCGGTCAGCGTGAGAGCTGCAGTGCCTTCGGCAGATCCGGTGATGGTGGTGGCGCCGGTGGCGCCGATAACGTCAAAGCCGGCCGTGTCAAGAATAGTGTCCCAGCTTGCGCCGATTCGAATGGCGGTCTCCACCCCTTCGGCGTCAGCGCCAGCGAGCGCATCAATATCCAGACCGATAACTAAGTCCGTGGCCGCTCCATGGTTGGCGCTGGCCACATCCAAAACTAAGGCGCGATACACATCATCGGCATTTCCAATTCCAGCGTTGAAGTTAATTTCTAATCCTTCTTCCGGATCTAAGTCAACTCCGGAAGCGTTAGCCGCTGTTTTTGTCAGACTAGCATCAGCATCGGCGTCCAGCGTCACATCTAAGTCACCACCACTTAAGGTCAGTTCTCCATCGGAGAGGAGGATGTCGCCAAGGGTAAGCGTCAGGGCATCGGTGCCATCAGCTGATCCGGCAATGGTAGTGGCGCCGGTGGTGACCACCACGTCAAATCCGGCGCCATCAATGTCACCGGAAGTGATGACCAGGTCGCCGTCAGTCAGACGAGCGTCTCCGGCGGTTAAGGTCAGCGCTGCGGTGCCTTCAGCAGATCCGGTGATGGTGGTAGCTCCGGTAGCGCCGGTAACGTCAAAGCCGGCAGTATTAAAGATCGTGTCCCAGCCAGTGCCCAGGTTAAGCGCGGTGGAAGTAATGGTTTCATCGCCGCCCACGGTTTCAGTCAGGTTGCCGATATTGACGGCATTGGTCACGGCATTCAAGGTGCCTCCGGCATCGGCGGACAAGGTGGCGGTATAAGCATTGATGTTAAGGACATTCCAGGTTTCGCCAGCGGTGCCATCGGCGCCGTCGTCAGTAAAGGCGGGAGAGATGTTCACTAGGTTGGAGGAGGGGTTGGAAGAAGAATCATTAACCGCCAGGGAAATAACCAAGGCGTCAGTGCCGGTGGTGGCCGTGGTGTCCCCGTTGCCTAAGATGAGCAGGTCAGCTGTCGGAGAAGTATCGCCGTCAAGGTTGGCGGACTGCCCGTCCACCACGTTCACGTTAAAGTCCCCGGAAGTCATGTCAAAGTTGCCCGAGGTCAGCAGGATGTCTCCGGCAGTGAGCGTGAGAGCGTCCGTGCCCAGAGCTGAGCCGGTGATGGTGGTCGCGCCGGTGGTATTTACCACGTCAAAACCCGAGGTGTCAAAAATGGTGTCCCAGCCAGTGCCGATCTGAAGCGCGGTTCCTGTAAAACCAGTGCCATCCGTGACACTCGCGATATTCACTCCACTGACCGCACAAGTGCCTGCGGCGCAGGCGGTGAAAGCGGGATTAACCGAGAGACCGTTAATGGTGCGGGTGGCGGCGCCGGATGGCGCGTTGATGGTGGGCGAAATAAGTAAACCATTGGTGGTGGAGGTCACCGCAGCGGTGGTGGCATCAGTGAAGGTGAGGCTGGCTAAGCTGCCGGTTTCAGCACCATGAACATAGGTCGCTCCGCCCAGCGCGAAGATGCTGCCGGTGGTCATGGCCGTACCGCCGCCAAAGGTCATGCCGGTTTGGGTGGTGAGCGTGCCCCAGTTCCAGGCAATGGCATTATTGGCATTCGCAATGGTAGCCGTGGTCGTGGCGGCGGTGATTTGGTCAAGCCGGGCGCCGCCAGCGGCGCCATTCATCTGAACAGCAGCTGCTCCGTCTCCAATATATAGGTCGTCTCCAGCCGTGTCCCAACAGATCTGACCATCAGCAATAGCTGCGGAACAAGCCGTGGCGTTTTGGGGAAGAATCAATCCTTCCGCTCCATCGGAATTGTTAATAGCGGCTAAGGTGATTAAGTCATCATCGGCAAAGGTCAGGGTGGCGTTCAGATCGCCCGTAACAATGGTGTCGTCAAGAATCTCTCCACTGGAAATAGCACCGGTGGGTAGAACAATCTCTCCGTCGCCGGTGCCATCGGTGGTAAAGGTTTGTGAATCCACCGTGGAATGGCCAAAGACCATGGTTTCCGCGCCGTCAGTGGTAACGATCTGCAGGTAGTCCAATCCTCCGGTGGCATCTTCTAGGGTGAGGGCATCAGCGGAGTTGTCGGGGATTTCAAAGTCCCCTGAAGTCAGAGTGATGTCTCCGTCGGTCAGGACAACGTCTCCGGCGGTCAGCGTGAGAGCTGCAGTGCCTTCGGCAGATCCGGTGATGGTGGTGGCGCCGGTGGCGCCGATAACGTCAAAGCCGGCCGTGTCAAGAATAGTGTCCCAGCTTGCGCCGATTCGAATGGCGGTCTCCACCCCTTCGGCGTCAGCGCCAGCGAGCGCATCAATATCCAGACCGATAACTAAGTCCGTGGCCGCTCCATGGTTGGCGCTGGCCACATCCAAAACTAAGGCGCGATACACATCATCGGCATTTCCAATTCCAGCGTTGAAGTTAATTTCTAATCCTTCTTCCGGATCTAAGTCAACTCCGGAAGCGTTAGCCGCTGTTTTTGTCAGACTAGCATCAGCATCGGCGTCCAGCGTCACATCTAAGTCACCACCACTTAAGGTCAGTTCTCCATCGGAGAGGAGGATGTCGCCAAGGGTAAGCGTCAGGGCATCGGTGCCATCAGCTGATCCGGCAATGGTAGTGGCGCCGGTGGTGACCACCACGTCAAATCCGGCGCCATCAATGTCACCGGAAGTGATGACCAGGTCGCCGTCAGTCAGACGAGCGTCTCCGGCGGTTAAGGTCAGCGCTGCGGTGCCTTCAGCAGATCCGGTGATGGTGGTAGCTCCGGTAGCGCCGGTAACGTCAAAGCCGGCAGTATTAAAGATCGTGTCCCAGCCAGTGCCCAGGTTAAGCGCGGTGGAAGTAATGGTTTCATCGCCGCCCACGGTTTCAGTCAGGTTGCCGATATTGACGGCATTGGTCACGGCATTCAAGGTGCCTCCGGCATCGGCGGACAAGGTGGCGGTATAAGCATTGATGTTAAGGACATTCCAGGTTTCGCCAGCGGTGCCATCGGCGCCGTCGTCAGTAAAGGCGGGAGAGATGTTCACTAGGTTGGAGGAGGGGTTGGAAGAAGAATCATTAACCGCCAGGGAAATAACCAAGGCGTCAGTGCCGGTGGTGGCCGTGGTGTCCCCGTTGCCTAAGATGAGCAGGTCAGCTGTCGGAGAAGTATCGCCGTCAAGGTTGGCGGACTGCCCGTCCACCACGTTCACGTTAAAGTCCCCGGAAGTCATGTCAAAGTTGCCCGAGGTCAGCAGGATGTCTCCGGCAGTGAGCGTGAGAGCGTCCGTGCCCAGAGCTGAGCCGGTGATGGTAGTGGCTCCGGTAGTCACAATCACATCAAATCCGGCGCCATCAATATCACCGGAAGTGATCACCAGATCTCCATCGGTCAGACGGACATCTCCGGCGGTCAGCGTTAAGGCCGCCGTGCCTTCGGCTGATCCGGCAATGGTAGTGGCGCCGGTGGTGACCACCACGTCAAATCCGGCGCCATCAATGTCACCGGAAGTGATGACCAGGTCGCCGTCAGTCAGACGAGCGTCTCCGGCGGTCAGCGTGAGAGCTGCAGTGCCTTCGGCAGATCCGGTGATGGTGGTGGCGCCGGTGGCGCCGATAACGTCAAAGCCGGCCGTGTCAAGAATAGTGTCCCAGCTTGCGCCGATTCGAATGGCGGTCTCCACCCCTTCGGCGTCAGCGCCAGCGAGCGCATCAATATCCAGACCGATAACTAAGTCCGTGGCCGCTCCATGGTTGGCGCTGGCCACATCCAAAACTAAGGCGCGATACACATCATCGGCATTTCCAATTCCAGCGTTGAAGTTAATTTCTAATCCTTCTTCCGGATCTAAGTCAACTCCGGAAGCGTTAGCCGCTGTTTTTGTCAGACTAGCATCAGCATCGGCGTCCAGCGTCACATCTAAGTCACCACCACTTAAGGTCAGTTCTCCATCGGAGAGGAGGATGTCGCCAAGGGTAAGCGTCAGGGCATCGGTGCCATCAGCTGATCCGGCAATGGTAGTGGCGCCGGTGGTGACCACCACGTCAAATCCGGCGC
>JBBTXB010000077.1:0-8225 GCA_038062475.1 Patescibacteria group bacterium | reverse complement strand
AATGCCTGTGGTGAGCCGCGTCGAATCAAATTTTGGCAGTTTTGCAGAGGTCTCTACATTCTACATTCTACCTACTCGCCTCATGCTGCCCCAAAACTTCACAACTAAAGCGCAGGAAGCTATACAGACCGCCCAGCGCTTGGCGGTTGATTTGGGCCACCAGGAGTTCAACCCGCTCCATTTGCTTACGGCGCTCGTGGAACAAGAACACGGAACCCCAAGCGCTATTTTGAAAAAAATCGGAGCTGACCCGGCGCAATTTGCCGCAGCGCTGCGCGGAGAGCTCGAAGGTCTCCCCCACTCCCCGACAGCCGTCGGGGCTGGGAGCGCCCCTGTGCAACTCTACCTTGGCCAAGACATGATGCTTGCACTGCGCGAAGCCGAGCGTGCTGCAGCAAAATTTAAAGATGAATACATCTCCACCGAGCACCTCTTTCTGGCGCTCCTCCAAACCAAGGGCCGCGCGAGCATGCTCCTTGCGGAAATCGGCGTGACCGAAGAGCGCGTTCTCCATGTGCTTGCCGAAATCCGCGGCAGCCAGCGCGTGGATTCTCCAGACCCGGAAGCGCGCTATCAAGCGCTTGAAAAATACAGCCGTAACCTAACCCGCCTCGCGCGACAGGAAAAACTTGACCCCGTGATCGGCCGCGATGAGGAAATCCGCCGCGTGATGCAAGTACTCTCGCGCAGGACAAAAAACAATCCGGTTTTGATCGGAGAGGCCGGTGTCGGAAAAACTGCGATCGTGGAAGGGCTTGCCCAGAGAATCGTCGCCGGGGACGTCCCCGAGTCCTTAAAGGACAAAGAGGTTGTCGCCCTTGACCTCGGAGCGCTCGTTGCCGGCTCCAAATATCGCGGAGAATTTGAGGATCGCCTCAAAGCGGTGTTGAAAGAAGTGAACCAAGCCGCCGGCAAGGTCGTCCTGTTCATTGACGAGCTGCACACGCTCGTGGGCGCGGGCGCGGCCGAAGGAGGGTCGCTGGACGCTTCCAATATGCTGAAACCCGCTCTCGCTCGCGGAGAACTCCGCGCAATCGGCGCAACGACGCTCAAAGAGTACCAGCGCTATATTGAAAAAGATCAGGCGTTGGAGCGCCGATTCCAACCGATTCTTGTCGTCGAACCGTCATTGGAAGATGCGATCGCCATCCTCCGCGGCATTAAAGAAAAGTACGAGGTACACCACGGAGTCCGCATTACAGACGCCGCCATCGTCTCCGCCGCCACGCTCGCCAGCCGTTACATCAGCGACCGTTTCCTCCCGGACAAAGCGGTGGATTTGATTGACGAAGCCGCATCCGCCCTGCGCATGGAAATTGATTCCATGCCGGTGGAGTTGGATACCATGAAACGAGATACGCTTCGGCTGGAAATTGAAAAACGCGCTCTCGCGAAAGAAACCGACGAGGTGTCCAAAGAGCGCCTTGCTGCGATTGAAAGAGAGCTTGCCGAACTTAAAGAAAAGAGCACCGCACTTGAGACGCGCTGGAAGAATGAGAAAGATGTGATCGCCAAGCTCCGCGAGGGTAAAAAGACGATGGATCGCATGAAACAAGAAGCGGAAATCGCCGAACGCAAAGGCGAACTCCAGAAGGTTGCCGAAATCCGCTACGGAAAGATTCCACTTCTGGAAAAAGAGCTGCACGCAACGCAAGAAAAACTCCGCGATCTGCAAAAAAGCGCGCGCATATTGAAAGAAGAAGTAACCGAGGAAGACATCGCTCGCGTGGTTTCTCGCTGGACGAACATCCCGGTGCAAAAGATGCTGGAGAGCGAAATCGCCAAGCTCGCTCACATGGAGGAAGATCTTCGGAAACGCGTCGTCGGGCAGGAGGAGGCGCTTACGGCGGTTGCCAACGCCGTCCGACGCTCTCGCGCCGGTATTGCCGAAGAAAATCGTCCCATAGGATCATTTATGTTCCTGGGGCCGACAGGCGTCGGTAAGACGGAGCTTGCACGCTCTCTCGCGGCATTCCTCTTCAATGACGAAAACGCGCTTATCCGATTGGACATGTCGGAGTATCAGGAACGCCACACCATCGCGCGCATGGTAGGTTCGCCTCCGGGATATGTCGGCCACGAGGAGGGCGGACAGCTCACGGAACTTATCCGTAGGCGTCCGTATTCCGTGGTACTGTTTGACGAAATTGAAAAGGCGCATCCGGACGTCTTCAACACCCTTCTCCAAATTTTGGAGGACGGACGTCTCACTGACGGCAAGGGCCGAACCGTGAACTTCAAACATACGGTCATCATCCTGACCTCAAACATCGGCTCGGAGGCGATTCTTGCCTTGAAGGAAGGCGGAACGCTCGGCTTCGGCGAACGGGACGGGGAAGAAAATGTTGAGGAATCGGCTGTTAAGTCAAAGGTGCTTGAAATGCTCCGCGAGCAATTCAAGCCGGAATTCTTAAACCGACTGGATGAAATTATCGTCTTCCACTCTCTCGATGAAGCTGCGTTTGCGCGGATTGTAGATTTGCAGCTCGCGCGGGTGCAAAACCGTCTCGCCGAGAAACGAATCACGCTCACTGTGACGAACAATGCGAAAAAACTCCTTGCAAAAATCGGATACGACGCCGTTTTCGGGGCCAGACCGCTCCGCCGCGTCATTCAAAACGAAATTCTGAATCCCCTAGCGCTCAAGCTCATCGACGGCTCACTTACCGAAGGCGCAACCGTCGCCATAGATGCGAGCGAAGAAAAGATCATAATCAAATAATCGCCCTGCTCGCCAGTCGCTTGTCGCAGAAAAAATTACACGATAACAAAATGTCTCGGCCGAGACATTTTGTTATCGCTGCCTGTTGCTGGAAAAATAAAATGCCCCGAGTGGTCTCGAGGCGTAGAGCGCCTATGGGCGCATGAGCTTCCGTATCGTTTCCAGCGGAACCACGTACTTGATGTCTGTATTTGTCATCGCGTAGCCGATCATCAAGCCTACCGGGATTCCATGCGTGTCAAACACCGGCGCGCCGCCTTCACCGCCATGGAGGAACCAACTGTCAAACGTGGTTAGCCACTTTGCGCCAACGGCAGAGAAGGTTGCATCCATGGGCGCGAGAACCGGACCACCCTCTATCCTTCCGTCGTTCAGCCAATCTACGTAATAGACTGGCTCTCCGCTTTGCAGTGGCCACGAGTCCCATTCCTCCGGATTCGTGTAGGCCAAATCGGGGGGCGGATCCACCATGCGCAGAAGCGCCACATCCTCCTTGGCGTTCACGCGCACAATGCGCGCCTTGCGACGCCGCTGCACTTCCGAACTAGTCCAGCCGCTGCCCATGACGTCGTAATGCATCAGGTCAACGTAGATGGTGCCCGCCCCTTCTACGAGCCAGGCGGCGGTAGCAATAAGTCCGTCCTTGCTGACCACGAGGCCGGAGCCGTGCATGCTGCGCTCAATATTCCACACCCGAACGGTAACCTCCTGCATGTGGATCGGATTGAAACTTGCGAAAGGGGTGGGCGAGGGGTCCACACTCGCCGCCTCAATACGGCGTCCCAGTGTCATGAAACCCGAGGCCATCATGACCGCGCCAACCATGGCGAGTAGCCGTGCAAACGCAAGCGAACCGAGAAAGCGCTTCATCTCTCCTCCTGTTGTAAAGGGCACAGGAAGTATATAAAAACCGGCCGAGTGTGTCAACCCAGCCGGAAGACGCTCAATCGCGCATCACGGTCTCCAGCACGTACTTCATCGGGAGCGCGTAGGCGGGATAGCTGCCCTCGCTCCGAGGCGAAGCGAGTTCAATGGCGACAAGCCGCCCCATTCCGTCAAAAACGGGCCCGCCGGAAGCGCCGGGTCCGCCAATGAGGCCGAGCTCAAGCATGTGCTCTTGCTTTTTGAAGGTCACGTCTTTATGCAAGATCGGACCCTTGGTAAGGCGAACATCGCCGAATCCGAGGCGGTACAGGTAGTCCCCCACCTTCACACCCGATATATCCGCAATCGGCGCGGGGGAAAGATCCTTCGGGGGATCGCGCATGCGGAGAAGTGCGATATCATGCGCCTCGTTCACATGCACGAGATCCGCGTAGTACCAGGCGTACTCGGTAAAAGTTCCGTCCGGCTCCAGACGTACGCGCGCCACCTGAAGCGCTGTAAAGCCGCCTGTCACATGGCCGGCAGTGATGACGAGCCCGTCTTTACTCACGATGACTCCGGATCCGCCGCCCTTTCCCGAACCCTTCCTCACGCGAACGGTGACTGCGGCCAAGCGCTCCCAAAACGGACGCGCCTTCGCATCAGGGACGATGTTCCCAATCGCTTCCGCCGGAGGCGGGTTCGGTTTTTCCCCTTCTACGGACGGCGCGGATGCGCCGCGATGGTAGTGGTACGTGCACGCGGTAAGCGTTGGCGCAACGAGCACGGCGACGGTCGCCACAAGGCGATGATGTGGAAAGAGCATCACGAATACCTCCTAAAGTTATTCTACCACACCGTGACCGCAGTATGAACTACAGTTATGGTTGTCGTAATTTTGTGGCGGCCGCCACAAAATTACGACAACAAAAAGCCCCAATTCGCCGATTGGCAAACTGGGGCAAATCCGCGCGAAGCGGATTACAATCTGTAGATGCGCTTGCATCCCTCGAGGATATCCGGTGCGAACTTTAGGGTGTCCGGCACATCAATCCCCTGTCGGCGGAACTCGCAAACGAGCGGCTGCATGTCGCCGTCCCGAAGCGCGGGGAACAGGCAGTCCGCTCGCGGGACCCAGATGTACTTCCTTCCCTTTGCTTCGTAGGTCTCCCGCACCGCGCTCTCGACGGTCCTAGCCCTGTACAGGAACGTGATGCTCGGGGCATCCGGGTGTCGCACCATGACACCTTGGTCGATCTGCCACGCTCCGCCGATGCTCGTCTCCTCGCGGAGCTCTCGCTTGCCAGTGACGTACGTCCGCTCACCGGGCTTCGCGAGTCCGCCGGGAATGCTCACCATCCCGGCATGAATCGCCACGGCTGCGGAACGAACGCCAACAAGGTTCTTCGCATCGGCCTCGACGACCGCAGCGACACCCGAGACGTAGTGGAAAAGACGATACAGCACAGAATCGTCTGTGAACCCATGTTCGCGGAGGATCGCGAGGGCTTGCTGATACACCGGCCACATGCGACGAGTCGTGAGAAACGTTGTCGCCGTCGTGAAAAGTGCGAAGATGTCCGTCAAGCCGCCGTCGAGCGGCCGCAAGCGCGCCTCTTCATGCCAACACGTTCCTTCCGGGATTTCCAGAAGCGCTCCGGTCGGAAGTGGTATCGGTAGGCAAACAAGCCGCGCCACCGAGCCATCGAAAAGTGTCATTCCCCTCGCCCGCTCCTCGTCCTCCTTCGCCATCGCCTTCGGAATCGCCTCCGCGATCAGATTCTCCACGAGCTCCTGCACGACCTCGTACCTGCTTTCCATCGGCTCTCTCCTTTTGGAAGGTTCTACCGAAACAACCAACGCTGAACTATAGCCCAAACACCTCGCACCGTCAAGGGATAAAAAAGCAGGCCGAACGGCCTGCCAAAAGCGCGGTTATTTTTTTCCGTAGAGCGCGATGAGGGCGACTCCGAAAATGGCGAGCGCGACGCCCATGATGTGATACCAGTGGGGTGCTCGCTCTTTCCGCACGAGGTAGCCCCACATGCTTGAAAGGATGATTGAAGTGCGTTTCACAGCGATCAGGTATGGCACGCTCATGAACCCAAGCGCCCATACGTGCAGGAGAAAGGCGACGGCATTTACGGAGCCGCCGAGAACGAGGAGCGGTGCAGCCGATTTTGCCGACTGAAGCGCCGTGGCTCCGCTCTCGCGCTTCACAATCCTGCGGATTACGATCGCGCCGCCCAGAATCGCGGCCAGTAATGCGTGTTCCACGAGCAGATACCACGAGCCGCTTGAGGCCTCTATACAAGGACGATCCAATGCGCGCGTTACGGCAAAGAGCGCTGCAGCGAAAAACATCGCTCGCGCGCCGGGGTTCCGAACGACGGCCGCAATCGGCGACCAGAAACCGCCGACCGCGCCGCTTGCAGTATCTCGGCCCGGATGCTGCGTTGCATAGACTCCGAGACTCACCACGCCAACCCCGACGAGACCAAGTGAGGTCACCGTATCATTCGTAAGAAGCGGGGTGGTTGCGATCATGAACGCCGGCGTCAACGCCATGATCGGCATGGTCTGCGAGATCGGCGCAAGCGCAAGCGCTCGCATGAAGAAGAATGACGCCAAGGCGTCGAGCGCGGCATTTATCGTTACAAACATCCAGAACGGCGCAGCAATCGCCGGGACGCCCTGAACTGCCACGAAGCAGGCAAGAAGCGGAATCGTTCCCGCGCGTGCTGCCCACGCCTTCGCGAGCGGAGAAAAGGCATCAAGGCGCTTCTGTGAGAAAAAGATGTCGCTTGTCGCAGCGCCCCCCGCAACGGCAAAAGCAAGCAGGAGCCACACTATGGTTCGTCCTTTCTCAAAGAACAAGACACCACTGTAGCAAAATCATTGTGTTCGTCAACCTGTTATCATCAACAAAAAAGCCGCTCCCAGACAGTTGTCCAGTGCGGCCACTCGTTCTACGTTCTAGCTACTAGCTCCTGACTTTCCCGCGGAGCGGGATCCCGTTTTGCGGGGCTGGCCACTTCGAATCGGCCGCGACCAGTTGTCCAAGTCCGCGAAGTACGAAACTACGGGGCCGATTCGGTATCCGAGGTAAAACGGCAACGGCTGCGCTCCGAGGAGTGCGAGAAAAAGCCAGATCTTCCAAAGGGTCAGTGTAACGGTTGAGGCGGTGAAGATGAACAGGAAGCCATTCATAAAGGCGACCGCCGCCAGAGCCGCGAGCAGCTCAATCACCCACGCGCAGAAAGAGATGAGCGCAAGAGTGCGAATTACCGCGCGACGGCGACGAAAGTCGCGCTGCCGCATTCCCGCAGGAAGCAGGCAGAGACGAGTCGCAAGGAAACCGAGAAGAAACGCTCCCGGAAGGAGCAGCGCGGCGAGAAGAATCATCAGAGCAAACCCTCCTCTTCATACCAACGAACCGTCTCAAGGAGACCTTGCACCGCATCCGGATATCGCGCGCTCCAGCCGAGCGCGCACAGCTTGGAAGTATCAAGAAGCGAGTCCAGCGTCATGAGCGCCAACATCTCTTCGTTCACGCCGGAAACGCGTCCAAGCTTTTCGGCTTTCTTCCCGAGATTCCCGACCATGGTCCGCATGATTCCGAACGGAAGGCGGATCCATGGAATGAACGGAAATCCAAGCTGTACCGCAATCGCTCGCGTCAGCTTCTCCACGGTGTATTGGGAATCGTCCCCAACATTGAAAATCTGCCCCGCAACGTCAATGCGGTCCGGCTGCACGCAGGAGAGTTCGGCAAGAAACAGCGCAGCGCGACACACATCAACTACGTGCACCATGCCGGCGCGGTTCTTCCCCGAGCCCATGTAGATCGGCCCCATGGCCCCGCGCGCCGCCATCATGATGGAGGTCGCAACACCGTACTTGCTTCGAGGGCCGTACACTCCGCCCGGCATGATGACCGTAACCGGAAGGTTGTGTCGCTTGCCGAACCGTAGAGCCTCGTGAATCTGAACCCACTTGGAAGTAAGGTACCCTCCGGAGGGACGCATGGGGTCGCTTTCCTTGACCGGCCCTCCGTGCGAGAAATCATACACACCGGCAGCGCCCCAGATAACGACGCTCTTCGGAGCATCCGTCGCCTCCCCGCGGAGCGCCTCAAGGAGATTCAGTGCGCCAAGGACATTCACCCGGTAGAGATCATGGAATGGCTGGCTGTAGTCAAACAGGCCGGCAATGTGGAACACTGCATCGAACGGCTCTTCGATTGCCAAGAAGCGATGAATGTCTCCCGCTACGGTAAGGTCGGCGGGAATAAACCGCGCTTTTGTTTCCCGATATGGCTTTGCGCCGTAGATGTCGGTCGCGACGACTTCGTAACCGTTCGCGAGAAGCAGATCCACCATGTGCGTTCCCATGAACCCGCTCGCGCCAGTTACCAGCGCTCGGGATTTCCTGTCAAACCCCTCAACTCCGTGCTTGCCCTCCATATCGTTTTCTCCTTGTCTTGTAAGGAACCGAAGAGAGCGTAGCGCGGAGTGAGAAATGAGTCAACAATGTTATCCGCCTCCCTCGCGTAGCGGGACTTGCGACCTGCCAAAGTTTTTACGCCGCGACCAGATAAGGGCACCTCCGCTCAAGATAACGCTTCACTGAATTCCCG
>JBBTXB010000076.1:0-1710 GCA_038062475.1 Patescibacteria group bacterium | reverse complement strand
TTAATAGTGTTCAAAAGAAGAAAAGAGCCGAGCGCCAGCGCCAGACCAATGACCGCCGAGCCGATGGTCTCTTTGGCCGCGCCGATTTTGCCGGGATCGCCGGCTGCGAGGAGCCAACGAACGCCGCCGACCATAATCATCACTGTCGCCAGCACACCGGCAATGCCTATAAGGTAGTTGTAGAGAATAGAAAGGTACTGGCCGAGGTCTTGGACGACGAACTCCCCCACCCCGCTCACTGCTCCGCCAATACGAACCTCCAAAGGAATCTCTTGTGCGAGCGAAAAGCGAAAAGCGAAAAGCGAAAAACTTAAAACGAAAAATAAGAGAAGCGGAGCGGAGCACCGCAATTTTGCACTTTTCCGCCAAAGGCGGATCCGCCTCGGGCGGAGATTTTTGAATTTTGAATTTTTATTTGACATACCCTTTCGTCAGCTGCTTAATAATCTGCTCAAAAATCGGAGCCGGTATCGCTCCCTCCACCTTGCGCCCGGCAATGAAAAATGTCGGCGTCCCGCGCACGCCGGCGGCGACCCCGGCCTCGTAATCAGCCCGAACCTCGTCGCGATATTTTTCCGTGAGGAGACAACTGTCAAACTGCGCGGCATTCAGTCCGATCTCCAGCGCATACCGCTTCAAATCGGAGTCCGTAAGCGCGAGAGCATTCTGGAACATCTTGTCATGCATAGCCCAAAACTTTCCTTGTTCATGAGCGCACGCTCCGGCAAGAGCCGCGCGCTCCGCATGGGGATGAATATCAGAGAGCGGAAAATCGCGATAAATAAAACGCACGCGATCAGGGTACCGCGCAGCCAGCTCTCGGACGACCGTGCTCTCGTCTTTTGAAAACGGGCATTCAAAATCCGCAAACTCAACAATCGTAAGCGGCGCATCCGCCGCCCCCAGCGCGGGGTCGTCGGCGGAGGCGACGTCAAATACCTGCGCATTCCCGGCCCCTCCCGCGCCGACAGAGGTCGGCGCTGCAGTAAAACGGCTCGTGAATTGCAAGTCTACGGCTTCGCCGCTCTGCAAAAGCCGCAGGTAATACCACACCTGCGCGGCAAAAAAACCGGAGACAAGAATAGCCAACGCGCCGAGGGCAATCGTCGGCGCGACCCACCAAGGACGCGAAGATTTCTTTTCACCCACAATCTCCATACCCAGTATATCAACCTCGACTTTAAGTCGAGTTGTGAGTTAGTTGAGCGATCATGGAAGCGCGAGATACGGACATAAACGAGTTTCTTCGTTCACCCCGAAAGCTTTCGGGGTGGGTCGAGGTTGTATTACTGGGCATATTGATGTAAGTGTACCATAAACATGCAGCATGGATGAACAATAAATTAGAAATCCGAATATCGTCCCGACACCGTAATTTATTAAACTATAAATGCGGTCGGGATCCCGATATCGTGTCGGGAAAATCCGAAACCCCATCCCGTCGCCCACACTGCCCGTCTGGTCTCCCACAGAGGTGCCAGCCGGACTGCGGGACGGGGCGGGCAAATCCGAATGACCGAAATTCTCCGCCAAAGGCGGATCCGCCTCCGGCGGAAAATACCAAAAACGGTTTCGATCATTTGAACATTAGAATTCTGACTTTGTTTCGGATTTCGATATTCGGATTTCGGATTTTACAGTGGGTTTGACATCCCTTTGTTACGATTGCAGCAATTAGGGTTACCGCGTCATTGATCGAGACCGCTATGA
>JBBTXB010000075.1:0-8406 GCA_038062475.1 Patescibacteria group bacterium | reverse complement strand
CCAAAAAGACATGCTCTCATCGTTTTTGATGAGAGCATATCTTTTTGGTGGGTCCGGCGGGGATCGAACCCGCGACCTTGGTATTTAATTCCGTCAATGCCTTGGGTCCGGCGGGGATCGAACCCGCGACCTTGGGCTTAAAAGGCCCCTGCTCTACCAACTGAGCTACAGACCCAAGGCATTGACACAATGATGGCTTTCCGCCAAAGGCGGAAAAAGGCCCCTGCTCTACCTCCGCCAGCTGGCGGAGAGCCACAGACCCGGATTTTCCTTTTGTAGCAGAAATACGCGTGACCGTAAAGATTTATCGGGGACATTGTCAGAATCCTTTTTACCTGATTTAATAAACGAGAATCTTCAAAAAGGAGGCGATGCATGGCCACGCCGGAAGACCAAAAACAGCGGATTGAGGAGTTGGAAAAGAAAATTGAGGAAATGGAGGGGCAACACCTCCAGGAAACGCAGAAGCTTGAACGCAAGCTCGCGCGGGCTCTCCGGACACTCGGTGCGCGGCGTCGCCGCAGTAAGGCCGCCCGCATCGGCGCTTGAAACGACTACGAACCGGATATTTCGGCACCCGTCAAGAATGACGCGGTGCCTCTTTTATTATTGAAAGCACCACATCCGCGAAGCGGGCGCGGCCGTCTTCGGGAAAAATGGAGCGGATCGCGGACCCGATGCTCTCCATGCGGCTGGGGTGGGCAATGAGTTCCCGCACCGCTTTTACAAAATCTTCCGCCGAAAGCGGCTGCGAGAGCACAATCGCCGCTCCGCGGCCGGCAAGCGCGGCGGCATTTTCTTCCTGATGAGATTTGGGTATCGGAATAAAGATTGCCGGTTTCCCGAGGAGCGCCAGCTCGCCAATTGTCGCCATTCCCGCGCGGGAGATAACGATATCCGCCGCCGCATAGGCAAGCGGGAGTTCGTCATGGAGAAACGAGCATGCCCGATATCGTTCGGATGGTTCGGTCCCGTCCCGCGTCCCGTTCGCGGGATGCGGCACGTTCGGGACCCCGCTCCGCGGGGCTAACGCGTCTTTCCACTTCCCAACCACGTGAATGACTTGAGCAAACTTCGTGAGCTCGGTAAGCGCGGCAACAACCAATTCGTTTAACGCTCGCGATCCGGAACTCCCGCCGAGCACCAGAACGGCCGGCATTCCTTCCGGAACATGAAAATACACTCTCCCTTTCTCCCGCAGTATCGGATCAGATGCGGCGAGTTCTATTTTTTTCCGTACCGGGGTGCCGATAACTGCTCTCTTGTCTTTCGCAAGGGACATGGCGGTCTCCGCAAAAGCAAGCAGAACCCGTGCCGAGAGCGGGGCGGCGAGCCGATTTGCGAGCCCGAGACGCTTATCTGATTGGTAAAGGACGATCGGAATCCGTAAAAACGCTCCAGCATACACAACGGGAACTGAAACAAAGCTTCCTGCCGAGACGATGACTGCCGGCCGCGCGCGAATGAGCGCAACGAGCGCGGCCGCAAAACCCGCGAGCACTAAAAAAGGAGCGACTACATTCCGCCAGTCAGCATAGCGACGAAGCTTGCCTGAAGGTATGACGATAAAGTCTATTCCCTCCTTCTGCACAAGCTCTTTTTCAGGGCCATGCGCAGTCCCAATCCAAAGAAATTCCGCAGGGATGCCGCGGTCGCGAATTTCTTCCCGTAAGGCAAGGAGAGGGGTAACGGAGCCGAGCGTTCCGCCGCCGGTTAAAATGATGCGCATGGACGTAGAAGCTAGAAGTTAGAAGCTAGAAGCCAGGGTATGTGTAGAGGGTATCATGCCGCAACTTCAGATTCCATAAATGATCCCTCCCCAAGTCCGCCAACCCATTCGATCAAAGGCGAGCTTTGCACGATACGCCTTCGGCTTCCGTTCCCGAATCAAGAATGACCGTGGTTTGACTTGGGGCGGGATTGTTAACTGTCACAAAATTTTCATCATTCTGGCTCTGCGCCAAAGGCGCATCCGCCTCTGGTGGAGAAAATTTTGGACGTTAACAAAAAAAGGCCCCCAGACACAAACGGCGTGTCTGGGGGTTGTCGCGAGAATGCGACACTAGCTGGCCACAGGATGTAGCCAGTTGCGGGCAGATGGATGCCTACGCACCCGTGCCCGCGGAGGTGGGATCGTCGGAGCCGGTGGACTCGGCCGTACCGCCGTCGGAGGGACCGACCGTTCCCGTCGCGGGTACGGCGAAGATGTTCCGATCCGCGCCGTCGATGTTGAGGTCGCGCTCCTCGATGTTGTAACCGACACCCCTAGCGACGAAGCGGAGCGTATCGAGGAGGATCTCCTTGGTGCAGCCCTTCTTGCCGATGAGGCGGCCGGCACCCTCGGGGCAGACGACCCGGACGGAAAGGTACGCCCCCTTCTCGCCGATGGTCGCTTCGCTCGTCGCCGTTACCTTGGTGTTGGGCACCATCGCCTGGCACCCCGCCCGGAACCACTCGGTGAGGCGCTCACGCACCTCCTTGGGGGGCGGAACCGCCTCCATCTCCATGTGCCGGTAGCCGAGGGACATGGCGACCATCCGCGCGAAACGCACGAGGCCATCCACGACGAGGATGCTCTTCGGCCCCTGCACCTCGACGGTGAAGGACTCGGCGTGCTCTCCCTCGGTCTTGAAGCTGGCGGTCGTGTCGCGGTACTTCGTCGCCAGCGCGATGCCTTCCTTCAGCCAGTTGGCGAAAAGAAGGCCGTCATCCTTCGTCGGGTAACGCCGCTCGTGCCGCTCGGTCCGCTCCTGCCGACTGCCGTTCTCCTTGCCGGCCTCACGAACCTGCTGGCCGCGATCGCGCTCCGGCTCCTTGGGACCGCGCCGATCGCCACGCTTCTGACCACCACTTTCGTTCGCGGCGACAAACGCGTCGACGACCGAAATCCTGCGACCCGATCCGCTTCCCTGATTCCGCGTATCTCCCATGACTTCCTCCGAACGCTGTTGAAAAGTCCCGCTGCATGTGCCGATAGCCTATTCCACCGGCAACGCCTTACCCTATCACAAACGGCTAATTCTGTCAATCCCGTTAGAAGCCAACCGAGCGCGTTGGTGAAAGTTAGCTAAAGCGCGGAGCGCGCCCCATCCCGTTAGAAGCTAACCGCGCTGCTTGTATCTGTAAGCGTGAGCCGAAGGCGCGCTCCGCATGCATCCGCTCGGCTAACAGGAGAGTCACCTTTGGCTTCTAACGGGACTTACGGCTTTGAACTCGATAAACCACTGATTACCTCGTGCTTCTAACGGGATCAATATTCATGTATTTCGAGATATGTTCGTCAGCACCCCCACCGCCGCGAGTGAAACCACGAGCGAAGACCCGCCGTAGCTTACGAACGGAAGCGTAATTCCGGTCAACGGAACCAGGCCGATCATAGAGCCGATATTTGCAAAAATTTGAACCCCAAACCAGGCGGCGATCCCGCCGGCGACAAGCCGGCCAAAATCATCCGCATCCAGCGCAATCTTTATCGCCCGCGCGATAAGCGCAAGAAAGAGTACGACAAGGCCGGCAGCGACCAGAAACCCGAGCTCTTCGGCGATAACCGCAAAGATGGAGTCCCCGATTACCTCTGGCAAATACTGAAATTTCTGCCGGGAATGCCCGAGGCCGACGCCCAGGAGCCCGCCGGAGCCGATGGCGAGGAGCGCTTGGTTTATATGGTAGCCGATCCCCTGCGGGTCAAGCTCGGGGTGCAGAAAGGTCATGAACCGCGCCGCGCGGTACGGAGATATTTTCGCGAGTACGAAGAAAAATGCGGCGCCAGCCACTCCGAAAATCGCGATGTGCGCCATGGCTCCCCCCGCGAGGAAATACATGGCTACGGCCGTGGCTGCAAAAATCCCGGCCCCTCCCATGTCCGGCTCCATTGCGAGAAGGAAAAGAGTTGGAAAAAGAAACGCCCCAAGAGCGATAAGGGTGTCTCGCCCCATCCCGTCGCCCACACTGCCCGACCGGACTCCCGCAGAGGAACCGGTCGGACTGCGGGACGGGGCACGTCTCATACCCCCCCGCTCCCGCGCGCGCACAAGCAGTCCGGCGGTCGTCATGATAAACAGGAGTTTTGCGAACTCCGACGGTTGGAATGTAAGCGGTCCCAGTTGCACCCAGCTTCGCGCATGCCCAAACGAAGCGCCGACTCCGGGAATAAAAACCATGGCGAGCAGAACCAAAACAATCGCCGCAAGCGTCCACGGGTGCCGCCGCCATTGGCGGTAATCCATTCGGGAAAAAATAAAAAATGCCGCGATTCCGGGCAAAACGCCAAAAAACAGCTGGTGTTTGAGGTAATAAAACGGGTCTTGGAAGCGCTCAATCGCCAGCGGAACCGAGGCGGAGCCAAGCGCGATAAGACCAAAAACAAAAATAACGCCTACGATGCCAACGAGAATCGCGTCAAATTTTTTCATATTGAGGTCATCTCAAAACTGCCGAAATTTAGTTCCTGAGCTTGTCGAAGGACTAGGTTTTGGCTCAACTGGGGGAGCGGCCTTCGACTTCGTCCGCCAGCTGGCGGACTCCGCTCAGGCAATAACGAGTTTTGAGATGACCTAATTCTATTTCTTGCGGCCTTTCTTCCCCGCAAAAGCGATCTTTACCACATCGTCCATGTGGCCGACAAAGACGAATTTCAATTCTTTCCGCACATTCGCCGGAACATCCGCAATATCCTTTTCGTTATCTTTCGGCAAAACAACGGTCTTAATCCCGGCTCGATGCGCCGCGAGCACCTTTTCCTTGACCCCGCCGATCTCCATCGCGCGGCCGCGGAGCGTTATCTCGCCGGTCATGGCAACATCGCGCCGCACGGGACGGTTGGCAAGGAGGGAAAGGAGTGCGGTTGCCATGGAGATGCCGGCGGACGGACCGTCTTTCGGAATCGCCCCGGACGGCACATGGATGTGGATGTCCAAATCTTTCGTAAAGTCCCCTTTGAACCCCAAGGATGGCCCGCGGGAGCGCGCGTACGAAAACGCCGCCTGCGCCGACTCCTGCATCACCTTTCCGAGCTGCCCCGTCATGGTAAGCATGCCGCGACCCGGCATCTTCGCCGCTTCAATCACCAGAATTTCGCCGCCCGCTTCCGTCCAGGCGAGCCCGGTCGCTACCCCGACCTCATCCCCCTTTTCCGCTTCCAGAGAATGAAAGCGCGGCGGGCCCAAATACGCCGGCAAGTCGTCGGCGCCAACCGTCGCTCGCTTCTTCGTGCCGGTGGCGATCGCACGCGCAACTTTTCTGCACACCGTCGCAATCTCCCGCTCCAGATTCCGCACCCCGGCCTCGCGCGTGTACTTCCGAATGATCATTCGGAGCGCGTCGTCCATAATCTTCACCTGCTTGGGCGTACAGCCATGATTCGTGAGCTGCTCCGGCAACAAATAATTCTTGGCAATGTTGAACTTTTCATCCTCGGTGTATCCGGGAAATTCAATCATTTCCATGCGATCGCGGAGCGCCGGCGGAATGGTGTCCAAAAGGTTCGCTGTAGTAATAAACATGACGTCAGAGAGATCAAAGGGAACCTCCAAATAGTGGTCGGAGAATGCCGAGTTCTGCTCTGGATCCAACGCCTCAAGGAGCGCGGATGACGGATCGCCGCGGAAGGCATCAGCGCCCAACTTGTCTATTTCGTCCAGCATGAAAACGGGGTTCCGCGTTCCCGCTTGGGAAATCCCCTGCAAAATCCGTCCCGGGAGCGCCCCCACATAGGTGCGGCGGAATCCGCGAATCTCGGCTTCGTCTCGCACTCCCCCAAGACTCATGCGCACGAACTTTCTGCCGAGCGAGCGGGCGATTGATTTGCCGATGGAGGTTTTTCCGGTTCCCGGGGGACCCACAAAACACAGGATTGGACCCTTGATCTTCCCCACCAGCTTCTGTACGGCCAGATATTCCAGTACCCGTTCCTTGGCCTTTTCCAAACCGTAGTGATCTTTATCCAAAATCTTTTGCGCCTGCTTCAGGTCAATCTTGCTCTCGCTCTTTTTTGACCACGGAAGCGTAATGAGCCAGTCAAGATACCCGCGGACATAAGAAATCTCCGGAGAAAACGACGGCATCGCAGCCATCCGCGCAAGCTCTTTCAGCGCCGTTTGCTTCACCTCTTCCGGCATGCCGGCCTCTTCAAGCTTCTTGCGCAGCGCGTCAGTCTCGGAGACGCCGCCCAAAACCCCCAGCTCTTTCTCAATCGTCTTCAACTGCTCGCGAAGCATCATCTCCCGCTCCATCTTTCCCAACTCCTTCCCCGTCTCCGACTGAATTTTGCGGGAGAGGCGCAACACCTTGGTCGTCCTCCCCAAGGCATTCCCCAAGACCGTGAGTTTTTCTTCCACGGTTTTTGCCTCCAGCACCGCTTGTTTCTCTTCCATTCTGAAGTCAAGGTTCAAAGTTATGAGATCCGCAAGCTGGCGCGGATCCGTGATGTTCATGACCACAAGCAGCACATCAAACGGCACGGTCGCGCCAAGGTTCACGCACTCCTTGAACTGGTTTACGACGCTGTACATCTGCGCCTCGACCCGTTCGGTCTTCTTCCCTTCCAGTTCAGGAAGTTTCGTGATTCGCGCGCGCAGGTACCCGTCGGCAGGAGCAAAGTCGTCCAATGTAACCCTCGCCACCCCTTCCGCCAGAAGGCGCACGGAACCGTCCGGCTGTTTGGCAATTTCCACAATTTTCGCCGCCGTTCCGACGGAATAGCAATCGGAGGGTTTAGGACTCTCCTCGCCCGCCTCGGGACGGAGCGCCACAAACGCGGCCATGCGGTCATCGCGGAGCGCGACATCAAGCGCGCGCGCGGAAGCCGGTTCCACAATCAAAAGCGGAACCGCCATCCGTGGAAAAATCACCACGTCTTTGAGCGGCACGACAGGGAGTTCTTGCGGGATGCTCGGATTATCAATTGAAGCGGGGACCAGGTCGCGGGACATTGAAGTAAGAGTTAAGAGTAAGAGTGTGGAGTAAGAGTTTATTGAAATTGAGACTGTAGAAAAATAGTTATTGACTGAGCTTGTCGAAGCCATGCCTTACGCAGAATGCATATGAGCCACAAAAAGTAACCCTTCGACAAGTTCAGGGACTATTTCTATAGTTTTTCTTCTCAAATTATTATACCAGATAAAAAGGGGGCTTGAAGGGCCCCGTCCCTCCGCCAGCTGGCGGAGCCAGTGCGCCCGACCGTAACTCCGTCAAGGAGCAGGTCGGAACCACGGGACGGGGCGAGGGAAAACATGGAGCATGAATCCTGAAGCTTGAAACATGAAGTACGAAACTAGGAATATTAATACATAACTAGAGACATGCGATTTGACGCGCGCCGGGAATAAATAAAAAAGAAAAGAAAAAAGACCGCACGTGTGCGCACGTGCGGTCCAAGCGACCCGTGAGTCTCAGCCCGAGGCTGATCCGCCTTTGGCGGAAAAAGATCCAAGAATTCCAGACCTCAAGGGTCAACTACTGCGAGAGGAAGGCCGACGCGGAACCGCAGTACCCGTCCGTGTAGTCGAAGCTGCCGGCGCCGAACTCGCCCTCGCCGACGAGCCAGCCGACGGAGAACTTGACCCTGCCGTCGCCCCAGCCGAAGATCGGCGCGCCCGAGAAGTCGCCATCGGCGTCCGGAGCGCACTCGTCACCGGCGCAGTCGACGTGAAGCTGTCCCCGCTGAACCTCGCGTTCGGGGTGGGTGAGCAGCATGATGCCGACCGCGAAGGCGCCGAGACCGAACTCGACGGCGTTCATCACCTCGCGGGCCCGGCGCACCGAACGGCCCTTGTGACGGAGACCGAACTGGGCGGCAACGACAAGGATGTCGTGTCCCTTCTGCTCTCGCCCCAGCTTCTCCCACGCCTTCACCGTCTTCTCGTGCTGGCGCAGGTACTCCGCTCCGAGCTGGCCGTCGCGGCAGTTGGTGAACGTGCGCTGGTGCTTGATGGCCGCGAGAACCTTCTCCACTGCCTCGCCGTACGTCTCGGCGAGCGTCTCCCACTTCGGGATGGCAGCACGCAACTCGGCATTCGGGGGAAGCGGCCGCGCGGCTAGCTCCTCGTCGAACGTGGCGTCCTTGAGCTCTGGGAGGAGCTGACGCAAGGTCGCGACCTGCTCCGCGATCCCCTTGACCTTGTAGTCCTTGGGATACGCGTAGCTCGACTCGACTTCCTCGGCGGCGAACTCGTTCGTGACCGAGAGCTCTCGGACCGCCGAGGGAACGAGATTCGCGACGGCCTCCTTGAACTGATCCAGCGTGAGACCGGCCTCGAGGCCAAACTTGACCAACTGTTCGGCGGTGATGGAAACGGATGCGGGAGTACGGTACGCGGTCATGATTTATGCTCCTTTCCCTGAGTTTGAGCCAGTTTTGTACTGTTGCAGCGATCCAGTTACCGCCTGTGAATAAGTAAGGGATTTGGA
>JBBTXB010000074.1:0-2341 GCA_038062475.1 Patescibacteria group bacterium | reverse complement strand
TTGTATTACTGGGCAACGCCCAGTATATCAACCTCGACTGTAAGTCGACTTACAGATTAGCCGAGCATTCATGGCCATGTTAAGTGTTTTCATAAATTGAGGATTCCCGTTCCCGAACACTCATTGCGATGAGTGTTCGATGGTCGAGGTTGTATTACTGGGCAACGTTTGGAGCAAACGGATTCCTGCGGAATTGCGCCGGCAACCGCTCTTCCAATGCCCGCGCGCGGTCCAACGCCTGCTGGATGCCCGAACGCGCCGCTTCAGGCACGCTCCTCATAATTTCTTCCAACCGACGAACGTGAGAAAGGCGTACCTCGGCGAAGATGTCCGCAACAGCGCGGTCAACTTTGCGCTTTCTGGCAAGTGCCGCGATGTCGTCACCAAGGGGTTCAAGCCGCTTGAACTCCTCCGTGGCTTCCATTGCCGCATCGGAGTAGCCAGCCTCTGCGCGTTCCCGCGCTCGCAGGAGTCGCTCCATAAGGGCATCCGCATACGCGCGCGCGGCATTCTCCGGATCCTTTTTCGCGAGTGCGCGTATGGCTGTTTCCACCCCCGTTGCCGCCGCCTCCCGCGCGCGGCTCACCCCGCCGCGAGCGGCTTCCGGAAGCGAATCACGCAATTCGTCGAGAACTTCGAGGTGGTGAGCAAGCGAGTCCGCAACGCGGCGGCGCAGCTCTGCCGCCGTTTTGAAGCCGGCTCCGGCGCGTCGCGCCGCGCGTAACACGCCCTTTTCATAGTCGCGCGTCGCGCGCAAAAATGCTTCGTTGTTTACCTCTTCCGCAAGCTTCCGCACTTCCGCGAGCCGCTCGTCGGCATTCCGGAGGAGTAACTCCGTCCGCGCCTCTCCAAATGTTACCCACAGACGCGCTTCTTCCACAAAACGCTCCCTGACATAGCCCTGACCATCGGCAGGCGTAGTGTCAGGATCGGGGAGCGGAAGCAAAAGTGCGGCCCCTGCGGGACGACCGGCAAAGAGCGCGACGATAAGAAAGAAAGCAGTGATAAAACGCATAGGCAGTAAGTATATCCTGCGCTTGAAAAAATGCAATTGCATAAGTTAATTAGGTCGCATTCGCTCATGGTACCATTCGTACGAATTAGACCACAGGAGGGATGGTGAGAGGGGACGGAGGTAGAAATCGTGGAACCATTCGTACGAATGGTTCCTAGTGAAGACATCGGCAATTTGACAGCTCTCCGCGGTACGGCGTAAAATTTCGGCGGACCTTTCACAAGGAGAGAGCATGTACCTGCACCGCATTCTCGCCGGACTCGTCTCGGCTATTCTCTTCATCTTCCTCGGCTGCGCCGACGCGCGCATGGAGGCACCGAGCCGTTCGGCGCCCCCGAGCGACGAACGGACACCGCTTGCTGCAACAGCTCCGGATCCGGGGACTTACGATCTCCCCGACATCAGCAAGCGCTACATCGTGACCTTCAAGCGCACGGTGACGGACGGCGGCAAGCGCACCGCCATCGCGGCGGCGGGAGGCACCGAGAAGCGGCTCTACCGCATCATTCCGGCAGCCGCGGTAGAACTTCCTTCGGCAACTGCCGTGGAGGAGCTCCGCAAGCATCCGGACGTCCTGCGCGTGGAGCCAGACGGGTTCGTCTTCGCCTCGGACTTCAACTGGAATCCGCCGATGATCCCGTATATCCCGTATATCCCGTTGTCCCCTACCGAAACGATTCCGTGGGGCCTGTGGCGCATCCGCGCGCCGCTCGCCTGGGAGATGACTCGCGGTGAAGGGGTGCGTGTTGCTGTATTGGATACCGGCGGATTCAACCCGATGCACATGGACTTCCCCCTGAACTACGGTGGATGCGTGAGCTTCGTGGATTTCGGGGATAAGGAAGATCCGGAACCGTGCTTGGATGGTCACGGACACTCCACGCATGTAACCGGCACGATCGCCGCTCGCGACAACTTGGTGGGAGTCGTCGGTATCGCACCCGAAGCCGAGATCTGGAACGCCAAGGTGCTCTCCGACGGCGGGTTTGGTTTGTGGTCGTGGATCATCGCTGGCCTTGAGTGGGCAGCCGAGAACGACGTTCGCGTGGTCAACATGTCGCTCGGCGGATTCTTCGACAGCCTGGATCTCCATGACGCATGCGATGCGGCCGCGGAGGCAGGCGTGATCATTGTCGCTGCGGCAGGCAACGGCGGCTCGTTCTGGGGCATCAATTTCAACACCATAACCTACCCGGGGCGCTACGAGTCGGTGATCGCCGTTGCAGCAATCGACTCCGCAGGCGCGCACGCCAGCTTCTCCTCGACCGGCGAGGAGATGGATTTCGCCGCGCCAGGCGTGGATGTCCTCTCGACGGTACCCGATGG
>JBBTXB010000073.1:0-1276 GCA_038062475.1 Patescibacteria group bacterium | reverse complement strand
CCGCCGACAAGCTCGATGATGAAATTTTGTTGTTGAACAAACTCCAATCCGCCGCCGCAAGACACCCTGCCTGCGAGCCACTCGCCGTCAAACACGAGAGTGAGTTGCCCGCGAAGGAAAGACCCGAGCCAATCGACGCAGAGGTCACCGCTCCCGTGCCATTGCCACTCAACAAGCCACCGAGTGTTGTACTTCCCGTGCCACCGAAGCCTACGGAGAGGGTTGTTGTCGAGACGATCTTGCCGTTTGCATCCGTGGTGAGGAGGGCAGAGCGTAGGAAGATGCTGATATCACCACTTGCATTGATGGCGAAGGCAGCTCCCGTCGACGTCGCGAGCGCGGTCGAGGTTGCGATGTACAAGTTGTTGTTAATTGCGCGGAAGCTCCACAGACTGCTCGTAGCACTGTTGTCCGTCAACAACAACTGCGGGGCGGTGGAGGAGCCAATCGTGACCGCGCCAAAGAGCGGAGTCGAGGTTCCTATTCCCACATACGTCCCGGTATCAATGACAGACGAGTTGGCAAACGAGAACGTCGTCCCGTTCCACTTCGCAAGGTAGTTACTCGTCAAGTTGTTTATGGTCGTACTCCCGAGCTTGCCGTTGAACGCAGTCCAGTCTAGAGAGGCGAGGCAGCCTGCTTGCGAGCCACTTGCCGAAAGACACGACAAACTGTTGCCTGCAAACGAAAGCCCACTTCCAATCGTTGCCGAAGTAATTGGCGAAGTGCCTCCACCCGTCAAGATGCCACCGAGCGTCGTACTTCCCGTGCCTCCGAAGTTGACGGCGAGCGTCGTGGAGCCGACGACCTTGCCACTTGCATCCGTCGTGAGGAGGGAAGAGGTGATGGACGTCAAGTACGTGTTGCCGGTATTCGTGAACATCGTCGTCGAGGCTTGCGTGAAGAAGGTCGAGGAGGCGATGACGGAGACGTTCTTCAGCCACAGACCAGTGGTGGTCGCATTTACAGAGACTCCCGCGTAGCTCTCCAGCGTCCACGGCCATGTAATACCAGTTCCCGTGAGCGTTATCGGCGAAGAGCCAAGCACGTTGAACGTGCTGCACGTGAGCGATCCGGAGCACGAGGCAGACGTCGTCGCGACCGTGCCGAGCGAGTTAGCTCCCGTCCAGTACGCAAGATTGCCCACGACCGGAGCGGACGAGGTGCCGACTCCGAGGTAGTCAAAGACTCCCGTTCCAGAGTTGTAGCGAAGCGGGAAGACCGCCGACAAGCTCGATGATGAAATTTTGTTGTTGAACAAACTCCAATCCGCCGC
>JBBTXB010000072.1:0-3824 GCA_038062475.1 Patescibacteria group bacterium | reverse complement strand
CATACCGATCGGTTCGCATTTGCGCCATGGCCTCCTTTTCAAGCTGACGAATCCGGTCGCGGGTAAGATCGAGGTGCTTTCCGACCGCTTTGAGTGTAAGCGCGAGCCGCAAAAGCATGACTGTCCGCTCCCGCGCCGGCAGCGCCGCAAGGAATCGAATAAGATCCATGCGATCCAGATTGTAGTCCGGGGGCGCCGTCTCCGCAGGAAGAATGTCGTAGAGCGTTCTATCGTCGTCCTCACCCGCAGATGCATCCAACGACACGCGCCGCAGAGTACTCGCGAGGCGAAGCGCGCGAACCCTCCCCACCAACAGACCGGTCTCCTGCGCCGCCTCCTCCTCGGTCAATCCCACATCCACTTTGTGCAGCCGAGAAAGCCCTTCGTGCATATGCACGGGAAGGCGGACTTCGCGATCCCGATCAGCGATCGCGCGCGTCATGGCTTGGCGGATCCACCAGATCGCGTAGGTGGACAAGTGGAAACCAAGCGAGGGATCAAATCTTTCAATCGCGCGTATAAGCCCAAGCGTTCCTTCCTGAATCAGATCATCTAAGGAAAGGTGGCGCTGCCACTGTATTCTGCGATTAGCGATCCCCACCACCAACTTCATGTTGCAGCGGATGAGGCGATCCCGCGCCGCGAGATCCGGCGGGTTACCCTGCGCACGCCGCGCGAGCACGAGCGTCTCTTCGTGGCTAAGGATGGGGTGACGAGTCAACCTCGCAAGCCAGCGTTCTCCGAGAGCAAAGGGTCCGTCAAGTCTCTTGTCTTCATCTTCCACGATCTCTTTCTCGAGCTCGTGCAGTTCCTCCGCGGTTGGTTCCGTTTCCTCCTCTCGCCGAGGAGGATTTTTAAGGTGCTTTTTCATGTCGCCTCCTCCAGCGAGCACAATGAAAATACCACGGTGAAACCGTGAATGCAATATGTCTACATCTTACCTATCCCGACACTTGCGGTCCCGATACTACGATCGGGACTGAAATGTCGGGACTACCTTCTACGTTCTAATTCGGCTTCACCACAATCATCACTTTGCGGCCGTTCTGGACGTCTCCTCCATTCCAATCATGAACAGCGGAAAGAAGCGTCTCGTATGGATACAGGAAGTCCGCGCCGCGGCGCGTGCCCGGATCGTTGGTGATGAACTTGTCGCGGGTGTAGCCCTTAATGACAAGCATGTGGTACTCGGGCCCCGGCGGCGTGAAGAACGGATTCCCCAAAGCGCGACCGTACGCTGGGACGATTACAGGAAAACCGGAGGCGATGGTGCGCTTCACGTCGTCAACCGTGATGTCATAGACGACATCCACGTTTTTGTAGCCGTAGAGTTCACGGATAAATGTCGCCGTTTGCTCGGCGTTCGTGTCTTTGTTGAAACCGAAACGCCGGTCTTCAAAAGCAACTGCCGCGAGAATGGCGTCATCCGCAATGTCCGGCGTGAAAGTGCGGTTCGTGTAGAAAAAATGAACCATGAGCGCTGCCGCTTCTTCGCAGCCGTCCTGATATGGCTGATCCCAATTCGCGTGCGGCGCTTGCGGAGTGAATGGCACGGCGAGATTAAATTCCAACGGCAGAAGCGGCGGGGGAATTTCGTGCGCCTCGCCTGCCCCGCCCCGTGGTTCCGACCTGCTCCTTGGCGGAGTTACGGTCGGGCTCTCTGGGCGACGGGGCGGGGTCACCGCTTTCGGGATCGGTTCCTGTGTGTATTTAAAAACGAGATCGCGAATCTGCACGCGAAACACAAAAGCGCTCGCCGCACCGGCAAGCGTCAAAATAAGAAGCGCGATGGCGATCGAACCTTGTTTTGCGCGCATAAACATTCCCTCACAGTACTAAAAAATTCTGCTATTGTAAACCATCATCACAGTTGCTAGCGAATCGCTTTCTGTATATACTTCGCACAAACAGTTCCTTCACACAAAGGAGGGTTCCATGGACTGGAGCCGCAAGTGGAGGCTCGTGTGGCGTTGGTCGCTTCTGACCAGCATCCCGATCGCGCTCTACTGGGGGATTTGGTACCTCGTCCACAGAAGCATCCCGTCGCAAGCGTTGCCGACGGAGAACCTCTTGGCATCCCTGTTCCCCTACACTATCTCTCGCTGGTGGGACATCCTCATCGGACCAATCTGGACCACCACGCTCATCCTGCTAGTTACCAGCAAGAAGATGTCCGACAAACAAATCCCACCAACTTTCGGTGTCAGTCTGTTATCGGGCGGATTCTTCATCGCGCTGCTCTTCGTCGCACCCCCGCCAATCGAAGCAACCTCCGACTCCCCAGAGCTCGTTGCGCTCATTGCGGCATGTGTCGTGCTCTTACTCGGTCTGGGTGCCGCATTGTTCAAAGGCACAACTACTCTCTGGGGTGTTCTGGGCATGGCTCTCGCAAGTGGGCTGCTCTTTGGCCTCGTGCATGGCATTCTTCTCGGCGCGAGCGGCGTGGTGCTTATTTTGGGGTTCGGTGGCGCGGGAGTGGTTCTGGGCGCGGGAATCAGAAAGATCTTTCAGACGCTCGTGAGCAAAGCGACATGGCAAGCCGTCGGCCGCTGGCTCACCGCGAAATAGCGCACGCTCGTCACCACAGGGCAGATCATTGCTGATCTGCCCTTTTCTTTTTGTTAACGTCCAAAATTTTCGAGCCGCAAACGATGAAAATTTTGTGACAGTTAACAATCCGCCTTCGGCGGATACATTCACAAAAATCCTCGGAAAAAAACAGGATACCATTTTGTTGCGGCCGCAACAAAATGGTATCTTTCAAAATCATCATCGGTCTAGCTTCTAAATTTCCCGACACCGTGATTTAAATATTACGAATGCAGTCGGGATCCCGCCTCGGCATCGGGACTAACTACTGACTTCTCGCTTACGGCCACAGAGTTGCGGGGTCGGTGTTGTGCGTGTTGCCGGTGAAGGTGAGGTCAATGAATGTTGGCGTCGCGCCGCCGGAGGCAGTGATGCCGTATTGGTTATTCGCAAACGTACAGCGCTCCACCGTGGGCGAGCCGCCTTCGATTGCGAGTCCAATTGTAGACTCGCGAATCACGCAGTCGCGGAGAATCGCGTTCGCCCCCACGAGCCGCACACCACGAGCGGTGGAAAAACTTTTCTCCACCGTCACATGGTCAAGCATTATGGCCGCGCCATCGGATCGCACCTGTGCGTCAACGGTGCCGCTTGTGTACCGATAGCCGCCATAACGAATGTTGGTATTGGTAAGCGTGGAGGAGCCACTTCCCGCGCCAAACACAATCCACTCCCAGTCCCCGCCTACAGGCGCAGGAGTGGATGGACTGTAAAACGTTGGTGCAACGGTCGTGTCGTAGAGCGAGGTGATAGTAACAGGCGCATCGGCAACGCCTTCCGCGACAAGCGTCCCATTCACGGTTACGGCTTTCTGGAATAACTTCGCGACCACGCCCGCTTCCATCGTGAGCGTCGCCCCGCTCCCAATTGTGAGTCCGTTCAACTGCCACGGGAGATTTGCGCTCATCGTCGAATTGTTCGCGATCGTGCCGGAGAGCGTAACGCCGTTTATAACATTTCCGCTTGCGGTGTTCCCTGAAAGCGTGGGCACGCGATCCACCGCGGTGATTGCAGCGCCGGAGTTCCCCGCAAACGTGTTGCCGGTAAGTGTTGCCGGAGTGCCAGTAAGCGAGAGGGCGTAGCCGCTGTTACCAGAGAAGGTACAATGTGTGATTTCAACGATGCCTCCGCTCGCGCGTAAACCGTTCTGGTTGTTCGCGATCATACAGTTCTCCAAAATCGCGCTCGTGCCATTCAAACTCACCCCGCCGCCATCCCCTCCCGACGCAGAGTAT
>JBBTXB010000071.1:0-10900 GCA_038062475.1 Patescibacteria group bacterium | reverse complement strand
GTTCTTGCTGAGCGCGGACCGTAACGGCGGTGGTCGCTGGCTCGGCGCGTACCGCGGCAGGCCTGGCAGCGGGTGGGGTCGTGGCGGTGGGTTCGTGTTCGCCCGTCCCGCATAGCGGGATCCCGACCAAAGCGTCGGGACAAGTTGGTCCTTAAGGACTATGATCCTCGGGTCTCCTTAGACCCTTTGGCCTTAGCTCTTCCGCTCCGGTTTCGGGGCCTCGCACGAACTCTGTGCGAGGCCCCTTTTTCTTTTTTAAATGCTCGTATCACTTTTCTCGCGACCGCGAGAAAAGTGATACGAGCTATTGTCATAGCGTGGGGAGGGAGAAACCTCTTGACAGCAGGGGCGCCTTTCGCATAAGATACGCCTCTTCTGGTTGGGTGTTCTCTAATCAGGCAAAGTCCATAATTATTAACTTATTTTATCGTTACTTCTATGAAAGTACGACCTCTGGGTGACCGGGTTATCGTCCGTCCTATGAAAGAGGACGAGGTGACGAAATCCGGCATCATTCTTCCGGACACTGTGGAAAAAGAGAAGCCGGAAAAAGGCACTGTTGTGGCGATTGGTCCGGGAAAGCTTTTAGAGAACGGGACGCTTGCTCCGATGTCGGTAAAAGTCGGGGACACGGTGCTGTTTAAAAAGTACAGCCCTGACGAAATCAAAGTCTCCCCGCCCGCCGGCGAGACTAAAGACGAGGAACTGCTCGTGATTCGCGAAGAAGATATATTGGGTGTCATTGAAAGTTAATTGCAGAATCTAGATAGAATCCAAATTCGATATTCTAGATTCTAACTTCTAGCCACTAACTACTCGTACTATGGCAAAGCAAATCATATTTGACGAACACGCGCGCCACGCACTGAAACGCGGCGTTGACCAGCTTGCGAACGCGGTCAAGGTGACGTTGGGCCCCAGGGGTCGGAACGTGGTTTTGGATCGCGGATACGGCTCACCCACGGTTACCAAAGACGGCGTGACGGTTGCAAAAGAAATTGATCTTGAGGACAAGTTTGAGAACGTCGGCGCGGAACTCGTGAAGGAAGTTGCCTCTAAGACCAACGATGTCGCTGGAGACGGCACCACCACCGCGACAGTTTTGGCGCAAGCGGTCATCGCCGAAGGGATCAAGAATGTGACCGCCGGCGCGAACCCGATGATGCTCCGCCGCGGACTGGAGAAAGGGGTGGAGGCGGTTGTTGCCGAACTGAAGAAAATCTCCAAAGAGATTAAGACCCACGACGAAATTGAGCAGGTTGCCTCCATTTCTGCGAACGACCCGGAGATCGGAAAGATGATCGCCGAGGCGATGCGCGAGGTTTCCGGGGAAATCCGCGACGTGAAAGACGTTGTTATCACCGTTGAGGAATCGCAGTCGTTCGGGATGGCAAAAGAAGTGGTGAAGGGCATGCGTTTTGACAAAGGGTATCTCTCGCCGTACATGGTGACCGACGCGGCGCGGATGGAAGCCGAGTACAGCGATCCGCAAATCCTCATTACTGACAAGAAGATTTCGTCCATTCAGGACATTCTGCCGCTTTTGGAAAAGATCGCCCAGTCAGGCCGTAAGGAGCTCGTCATCGTCGCTGATGATGTTGACGGCGAGGCGCTGGCGACGCTGGTGGTCAACAAGTTGCGCGGCACCTTCCAGGCGCTTGCCATCAAAGCGCCCGGTTTCGGCGACCGTCGCAAGGATATGCTCCAGGATGTCGCGGTGTTGGTCGGCGGGCGCGTCATTTCCGAAGATGTCGGTTTGAAGCTGGAGAACGCGACGCTCGCGGATTTGGGCAGCGCGCGTAAGGTTATCGCCACCAAGGAATACACTACGATCGTGGACGGCCGCGGCGATGAGCAGAAGGTGAAGGATCGCGTGGCGCAGCTCCGCTCCGAACTCGCAAAGACCGAATCGGATTTTGATCGAGAGAAGCTGCAGGAGCGGCTGGGGAAGCTCTCCGGTGGAGTGGCGGTTTTGAAAGTCGGCGCTGCCACGGAGACTGAAATGAAAGAGAAAAAGCAGCGCATTGAGGATGCGATATCTGCCACCAAGGCGGCAGTGGAAGAAGGTATCGTGCCGGGAGGCGGCGTCGCCCTCCTGCGCGCTCTTTCCGCTTTGGACCACCTGAAGCTTTCGGGTGACGAGCAGGTCGGGGTAAACATTCTCCGCCGCGCGATTGAGGAACCGATCCGCCAGATCGCGACCAATGCCGGTCAAGACGGATCCGTGGTTGCCGCGGAGGTGAAGAAGCAAGCGGGGAACTTCGGCTATAATGCTGCGGCTGACCGCTATGAAGATTTGGTTGCCGCAGGGATTATTGACCCGACGAAGGTTGCGCGTTGCGCGCTCCAGAACGCCGTTTCCATCGCCTCGCTCCTCCTTACCACCGAAGCAGTTGTGACTGATAAGCCGGAAAAAAAAGATGAAAAAGGCGGCCACGGCGCTCCCGGCATGGGCGGAATGGAGTACTAAATGAGAAGGTAGTACGTAGAACGTAGAATGTAGTAAAAGGAGTGCAAAAGCGACCTTGTGCGGGTCGCTTTTGTGTGTGCCCGCCTAAATTTTGCGAAGCAAAACTTAGGCGGGGTTTTCCCCCCACACCAGTCGGGCACTTGGCACGAAGTGCCACGAGAACCTACTGGATGTTCAAAGACACTGTTCCCATAAAAGTTGAATCTGTAATAGAAACCCAGCGGTTAGCCTACGGTGCCCGACTGGTGTGGGGGTTTTCCACAGGGCTCATTTGACGCGCGTATGTATAATGTTTGCGAATTAGAATTTTTCACGCGATATCTTATTTCTTTAGAAAGGAGGTGTTCCTATGGATAAAGTATGCATTGCCTGCGGCGCAGTGCCGGAAAATCCTGATCCGGAAATGGAAAAAGAAAATTGTCCTGATTGCGGCGGAGAGGGTACAGTACAAGAAGAAACGGAGGAAAAAGGCGGAATGGATGACGGCACGGAAGAGTAGCGGCGAGGACGCAGAACACAGGACGCAGTACAGAGCGAAAGAATTTGGACTCGTGATTACGCGTCCAAATTTTTTTGTTTCGGGAGATGTTGGTATTGCGGCCGGAAGCATGCTAACGTGAAAAAAATATGGGGGAGGAGGTTCTTTTGATTATTCGTCGTGCTCTTTCGGAAGTCCTGCACGGAGCGATGGTACCTGATCTTTTGAACGCGGCCGGGCAGATTCGTCGGCGCGCGTATGCTCCATACTCAAAGTACATGGTCGGCGCGGCCATACTCACGTCCAGTGGTGAAATCTACACCGGCTGCAATGTTGAATCGGCTGATTATGACGGCACTCACGCAGAAGAGGCCGCGCTCGCATATATGGTGGGTGATGGCATCCGCTCTCCGGTAATGCTCGCGGTCTTGGGAGGATTGGAGGGCAACGCGGGGGCTGTGGTGATGCCATGCGGAAAGTGTCGCCAGAAGCTCAGGGAGTTTTCTTCCCTTTCCGGATACGACCTTGACGTGGTCGTCTGGGACGGGAAGGAGGGAGTGGCGCCACAGCTCATCAAACTCTCCGAACTTCTACCGGAATCGTTCGGTCCGGCTGACATCGGCGTCAATCTCGAAAAGTATCGCAGATAAACGGCTTTTGAGCCGTTTTTATTTTTCGCTTGAAAAAAGTATTGAATCGTGCTATACTTTTGATATGAAAGATTTGATTCAGAAATTAGAAGAACTCGAAGCGAAAATCTCCGGCACGCGGAGGTTTCTTTGACCTGCCTAAAAAACAATTTGAAGCCGCCGCACTGGAAGCGGCGATGACCGCGCCTGATTTTTGGAAGGAAGCGGATGCGGCAAAGACTGCCGAGCGCGCGGGCGCGCTCCGGCAGGAAGTTGAGTCGTGGGAAAAGCTTAACCGTGAAGTTTCCGAAGCGCTTGCGTTTGCGCAGGAGGCGGAGGCGGAATCCGCGAGCGAGCTCCGCGACGATTTGGAAAAGAAAATTTCTGCGTTGGAAGCCAAATTCAAAGATTTGGAATTTTTTGCGCTTTTCTCCGGACAGTATGATGAGCGCGATGCGATTCTGGCCGTTCACGCCGGCGCCGGCGGCACCGAAGCGCAGGACTGGGCGGAGATGCTTCTGCGAATGCTCTTGCGCTATGCCGAACGAAAGGGATTCCGCGCTCGCGTCCTTGACGAGCATCGCGGTGCGGAGGCGGGAATTAAATCCGCGACGGTCTCTGTTGCCGGCCGCTACGCCTACGGGTATTTGAAATCCGAACACGGCGTACATCGCCTCGTGCGCATCTCGCCGTTTGACGCCGAGAAGCAGCGGCATACTTCTTTTGCGCTCGTGGAGGTGTTGCCGGACCTTGGCGATATTGAAGAGATAAAAATTGATCCCAAAGACCTGCGCATTGACACCTTCCTTTCTTCAGGACACGGCGGCCAGAGCGTGCAGACTACTTATTCCGCGGTGCGCGTTGTGCACATTCCGACGGGCATCACCGTTTCCTGTCAGAACGAACGCTCGCAGCTCCAGAACCGCGAAACGGCGATGAAAATCCTGAAGGCCAAGCTGTGGGAGCGGAAGGAAGAAGCGCGGCAGAAGGAGAAGCAGAAAATCCGCGGCGCATTCACCTCTGCGGAATGGGGGAACCAGGCGCGTTCGTATGTGATCCACCCGTACAAATTAGTGAAGGATCATCGTACGAAATATGAAATGCAGGATCCGCAGCGCGTGCTTGATGGCGACCTCGACGACTTTGTGGAATCTTTTTTGCGCTGGAGTAAGAGCGAAGAGTAAGAAGATGCAAAATTAAAAATCCGAATATCGAAATTCGAAACAAATCCGAATGACCGAAATCCTCCGCCAAAGGCGGATCCGCCTCCGGCGGAAAATACCAAAAACGGTTTCG
This sequence comes from Patescibacteria group bacterium, assembly GCA_038062475.1. Classification (GTDB taxonomy): domain Bacteria; phylum Patescibacteriota; class Patescibacteriia; order JBBTXB01; family JBBTXB01; genus JBBTXB01. The sequence continues at coordinate 6,027 of JBBTXB010000071.1, read as the reverse complement.
ATCATTTGAACATTTGAATTCTGAATTTGCCTGCCCCGTCCCGCAGTCCGACTGGCTCCTCTGCGGGAGACCAGTCGGGCAGTGTGGGCGACGGGATGGGGTTTCGTGCTTCGGATTTCGTGCTTCGGATTTTTACGTCATTATGATCAAATCGGACATCGCGGCTGCAGTGAGAATACTGAAACGGGGGGGCGTCATTGTATTTCCGACCGAAACGGCCTACGGGCTCGGTGCTGATGCTACGAACCCTCGCGCCGTTTCCAAAATTTTTGTCGTGAAAGGGAGGTCGGAGCGGAAGCCGCTCCCGCTTATTGTCGCGAGCAAACGCATGGCGGAGCGGTTTTTTATTTTCTCCGAAGCGGAAGCGGCGCTGGCGCGTCGGCATTGGCCCGGGCCGCTCACACTTCTTCTGCGCCCGCGACGAAGATTCCCTCGCGGCGTTCTCGGACCCGACGGGCGCGCTGCGGTTCGCGTCTCCGGCAGCGCTCTCGCTCGCGCGCTTTCCGCGCGTCTGGGGAAACCGATCACCGCCACGTCAGCAAACCGCTCCGGCGGGAAAACCTGTTATAGTGTTTCTTGCGTACGCCGTTCTCTCGACAAGGTGCAGCCGGAAATGGTTCTCGATGGCGGCACGCTTTCGAGGAGGAAACCATCTACGATCATTCGGGTCACGAAAAAATCCGTGCGAGTTTTGCGTCAGGGGACAGTCAGACTCAGCTATAAAAAATAAGGAAGGAGTATTCCCTGAGCTTGTCGAAGGGTTACAATGGCAGGCCTTTCCGCCCGAGGCGGATTCCGCTCAGGCAATAACAAAAAGAATGGGAATTAACTCGAACGCATGAACAACGGCGCTTTCCATCATTTCGTTTTGCGATATTTCGCAAACCATCTCTCGCGGCCGTTGAAAGAGCTCTACGGCTCCACCGCGATTCTCACATTCGCGACCTCGGCGGTTACGATTTTTGAACCGATCTACCTTTTTCGCGTCGGGGTTACGCTCCCGGGGATTTTTCTTTTCTACCTCGTCGTGTATGTAGGATATCTCCTCGCGCTCCCGCTGGGCGCAAAAGTCGCTCGCATGCGCGGCTATGAGCAGGCAATCCTTTTTTCGTCGCCGTTCCTGATCCTCTATTATCTCGCGCTCGCGGTTATTCCCGTGCGGCACGAGTTTCTTTTCGTCGCCATTGCTGCCTTCATAATCCAGAAGATCCTGTACTGGCCAGCCTATCATGCTGATTTTGCCCGTTATGGCATGCAAAAGGAGCGCGGGCGCCAAATTACGACCATGGGACTCCTCTTGACCGTCGCTGGCCTCGCCGGACCGGTTCTCGGCGGCGTGGTGATTTCGCTGTGGGGGTTCCGGACTCTCTTTTTGATTGTCGCAGTTCTGGTGCTTGTCTCCAATATTCCCATGCTGGTAACGCCCGAGCCGTTCACGCCGGTCGCCTTCTCTTATCGCGATGCCTGGCGGCGACTTCTCCGTTTTGATTTTCGCAAACGTGCACTGGGGAACCTCGGGACGGTTGAGGATCTGACGGCAATGGTCGGTTGGCCGCTTTTCATTTTTACCATCATTCCGGCATTTATAATTTTGGGAGCGATAGTTTCGGGAGCGTCTCTTCTTACCGCGCTTCTCCTCCTTATCGTCGGTCGACTTACGGACACGCACGACCGGAAGAAGATACTTCGCATCGGTGTCGTGTTCACGGCTCTTTCGTGGCTCACGCGTCCGCTCCTTGCGAATCCAGTCGGCGTTTTTGTATCCGATTTTTGGTATCGCATAGCGCGTAGTTTCGTCGGGATTCCCGTCGCTGCAACCGTATATGATCGCGCCAAGGAAGGAAGCGTCATGGACACGGTCGTCTCATACGAAATGGCGCTTGCATTCGGAAAAGCAGTTGGATCGGTGATTGGGCTTGTGCTGGTGCTCGCACTGGGGAGCGCATTCTGGATACCGTTTTTCATTATTTCCGCAGCCGCGACGGTTCTATATGCCTTCCTTATTTAGCGGCCCCTTACGCCGCTCCGCAAAGGGTCGAGGGGCGCGGGCGCTTGGTCAGAATTTTTTGACTGACGAACGAATCGCTAATCGGATTCTGGATGCGGCCTCCATCTCTCCGACAGACACTGTTTTGGAGATCGGTCCGGGGCGGGGAGCGCTTACGGAGAAGCTTGTCGAGAGAGCCAGCCGCGTTGTTGCGGTCGAGGTGGACAAGAAACTTATTCGAGAGCTCCAAGAAAAATTCGGCGGTGCTCGGAATCTTGAAATTATTCACGGAGACGCGCTGCGCGTTCCGGCGGGCGAACTCCGTCTTCCGTCGAAGTTTAAACTGGTTGCAAATCTTCCCTATGCTTCCGGCGCGGCGATTCTGCGGCGTTTTTTGGAAGAAGGACCCCGGCCCGAAGTCGCGGTCGTGATGCTCCAGCGCGAGGTGGCCGAGCGGATTGCCGCGAAGCCGCCGCACTCCACGCTTCTGACGATAGCCGTCCAACTGTTCGGCAAGCCAAAAATTCTCTTTCGCGTTCCTCCGTCCGCGTTTTCTCCGCAGCCGAAAGTTGAGAGCGCGGTGATTGAGATTCGGGTACCCGAGCGCAGTGAGCTTCTTCGGAATCTGGATGTCGCGAAGTTTTTTACGATTCTCAAGGCCGGATTTTCCGCACCGCGGAAAAAACTCCATAATAATTTAAAAAAATTCGTTTCCTCCGAACGACTCGGCGAGCTTTTGAAGCATCTCGGCGTCTCCTCCGATGCTCGACCGGCCGAGATTTCGGTTGAGGACTGGACCGCAATTGCTCGAGCGCTTGCATAAATAAAAACTCCCTCGAGGCGCTCGCTCGAGGGTTGGGGGGAAAGAGTTTTGTTCGTCCGTCGCTTTTATCCGGACTGGAGATGAGTGTTAGCCGTTCTTGAGCACTCCAACCACCACTCCGCGACGAATTTGTACAATGATTGAACGTTCTCCGAGAGGAGTCATTTCGAGAAACTCCACCTCGGCGGAATCTTCGTCACTATCGTCGGCGGGCAGAACAACGCCTACTGCGGCGGCAATATCAGCTGCGAGCTCGCCATTCATCACGGGTGGACTGACGATCCGACCGAGGGGCTTGAGATGGTCAGGAACCTTTCCTCGAGCGATTTCCAGCAATTCCTCGGGTTTCATGGCAATTCCTCCCTCTCGGGGGTAACACAAGCGACCATTGCGCTCCAGCCCCACTTCATTTTTTTCTGCTACAATCATCTTGGGTTGCTCCTTTATAGGTATGCTTCATGCCCCAGGTTTCACGAGTTATGCACATCAAGACTGACGAAGAAATTGCAAAGATGCGGGAGGGGGGCAAGATTCTTTCCGATATTTTGCGTCGGGTTGTAAAAATGGCGCGTCCGGGCATTACCACTGAAGACCTCGACAGATTCGCCGAGAGCCGCATCCTCGGCGCGGGCGGTTTGCCGGCGTTCAAGGGTTATACCACGCGTTATGCGTCGCAACCTTTTCCTTCCACGCTATGCACTTCACTGAACGCCGAAGTCGTTCATGCTCCCGCCGTGCCCAAGCGGGCGCTCAAGGATGGCGATTTGCTTTCCATTGATATCGGCATGCGCTATCCGGCGGTGGGCGGGCTCTACACCGACATGGCGACCACGGTCGCTATCGGCAAAGTTTCAAAAGAAGCGTTGCGGCTTATGGAAGTTACCCACGAGGCGTTGAAGATTGGCATCCGCGCCGTCCGTGCGGGGGCGTCAATCGCGCGGATTGGAAGAACGGTGCAAGACTACGTGGAACGCGAAGGGTTCTCCGTCGTTCGCGACCTTGTGGGCCACGGGGTGGGGCATGCGGTGCACGAAGACCCCTATGTTCCAAATTATTACGACGCCCGTTTGGAAGAGGTGATTATTCCGGAATGCTTGCCGCTTGCCATTGAGCCGATGGTTGCCGCCGGAGGCCCGGCAGTACGAACGGCAGATGACGGCTGGACTGTTGTTACTGCCGACGGTCGGCTTTCCGCCCACTTTGAGGCGACGATTGTTCTGGGAAAGAAAGGCGTGGAGATTCTGACGCCGATTGTATTGTTGTAAAACGTCTACCGACTACGGTCTACCGTCTACGGCAGCGGTAGTCGGAAAGCCATCCTATGACGATATTGGGAATTGACTACGGAGAGAAGCGCATCGGCCTCGCGCTCGCTGATCCGAAAAGCGGGGCTGTCTGGCCATACGAGGTGCTTGGGAACGCCGGAAACGAAGCGGTTGCAAAAAGATTGCGCGAAGTCGTTGCGTTGGAGAACGTGGCGGAAATCGTCGTCGGCATTCCGCTTACGTTAAGCGGAGCGGAAGGGCATGCCGCTCGCGCCGCGCGCGCGTTCGGGACGGAGGTCGGCGCCGCGCTCGCTCTTTCCGTTACGTTTATTGACGAACGATTTACGAGCGTGGAAGCAATGCGCGTGGCGGAAGAATACGGTAGCAAAGAGCTTGACGCCGTCGCCGCCGCGCTCATCTTGAAGACGTATCTGGGCAGTACTCAAAATTCGTAACACGCAACATTGAGCACAAGGCATGAAGCGTTTAGCGCGAAGCACTCGTTTAAGGATTGTGCTCCGTGTTTCATGTTTCGTGTTCCATGTTTTATGACCTACCGCACGCTCGGCGTCGTGCTTTCGCGGCGCGATGTGCACGAACGCGACCGACTGTACACGATCTATACCGCGCAGTACGGGCGGGTGGAAGCGCTGGCAAAAGGCGCGCGCAAAATTCAAAGCAAGCTTGCCGGAGCCATGGAAGTTCCCGGTATCGTGGATGTGCTCCTCGCGCGAGGCGCCTTTTTTGAGCGCCTGGCGGGAACCCAGCTCACCGAATTTTTTACCGGCATTTATGGGCAACCGGAACGGTTGGAGCACGCGCGGGCGGCACTACTTTTGACCGAGCACTTGACTCGGCCCGACATCCGCGACGATCGTATTTTTATCCTTCTCGCCTCTTATCTCCGCGGATTAAACGCGGCAGAGCCACCGCAATTCCGTGAATTTGTTTTGCGCCTGCTCTCTTTTCTTGGATTTATTTCTATGCAGGAGGCGGCAAAGAGTCGCGCGGTGCTTCAAGAGACGCTTCCTGATCATGTACCAGTCGCGCTCCGCGAATTTGTGGTCGGACGGCTCTAGTTGCGCGGCAGGACAGTGTGTGCTAAGGTGCGCGCGTCACCAAAAGGGAGGAAACCATGGTGCGCAACTCGTTCCTTGCAACCCGTCTTGTTTTGGTTCTCGTCTTTCTGGCCGTCGGGGGCGCCGGTTGCCGGTGTTACGACGACTGCAGCGAGCTTGATTGGGGTGAGCTGGAAGAACCCTTGAGCACGGTTCCCGGTTACAAGCACGAAGACCCCGTTCCCACGTATTGGCCGGAGGATTTCGTGGGCACTTGGGCCGACACGGACGCGTCCGAGTGCGAGTTTGTCGGCGAGATTCACGACGGCGACATTTTGGAACTCGTCGGGGTTGATTTGAACCGCGATGGCGTCGTTGACCGTGAGCACCTCTTGGTGATTTATGGCCTCCGTCCGTCGCCGATTCTCATTGACCCGCACAGCACAGAGGTGCTTGGAGATTATGACGGTGGCCGCATCTTGAGCGGTCGGCTCTCGTATGACGGCCGCCTCGTTTTGCAAATGAACGTCTGGCTTGCCGAAACCGGCGCAGAGCTTGCGCTGGAGTACGTGAAAGCGTCCAACTGAAGACCCCATCGCCCCCGATCGCACATCGGGGTTTTTTTATTGCGGTGTCCGTCATACCCCCCACAATAATTGTGGGGGGTATGACGGGCGATAGAAAGGTGTATCGGCGGAGGCCGATACCTTGCGCACAATCCCGCCAATTTCCGGCGGTTTTTTTTATTGCATTTTTGGTCCGCTTTTCGTATAGTACGACCGTTAGCATACGATTATGAAATGCATTGCAATCCAAGAAGCAGGAGAATTCGTGGGCGGTGAGGTAGAAATCCGCGGCTGGGTGGAGACGCGGCGCGACATGGGCAAGCCCGTG
>JBBTXB010000070.1:0-10212 GCA_038062475.1 Patescibacteria group bacterium | reverse complement strand
GCATTTGCAAAAAGAATGCGAGTCTCAAAAAACGGCACTACTCTGGTCAAAAATGTATAGACGCCAAAATCAATGCCTGTGTTAGTCGCTCCCACCACCCCGTAACGGAATACTTGCCAAAAAAATTCGCGGAAGGGCATCATAAGATTATCGTCGAATGATTGCCAAATCTACACCGCCCCGGAAACTGTCGGGAAACGCTTGCCAAAGCGTAACGAGCGCGCCGAATGAAGTAAAGCTGCGCACTTCGGAGTTTCCGCCCGTGTCATACGAGGCCACGATCTCCGCGCGGCCGTCGCCATCGAGGTCGTCTGCCGCGAGGCGCACTCCAAACGATCCCGGGAACGCCGTAAAAACGGCGCCGAGCGTGCCCGGTCCGGAAAACGTCCGCACTTCCGATGGCGCACCGGTCTGCAGACCGGTGATTATTTCATCCTTCCCATCGCCATTCAGATCTCCGAGCGCGACAACGACGCCTGCGCGGACGGATGCGTCGTAGGCGAAGAAACTTTGGAGCACGCTCCCATCGCCGCGGAACGCGCGCACGTGAGGCCCGCCGCCCCGGCCGGGAGCAGTGACAATCTCGTCCGTTCCATCGCCGTCAATGTCGCCGACCGCAACGTCAATGCCGCCGCGGAATCCGGGAGCATAGGCGAGAAAACTTTTGACGAGCTGTCCATTGCTGCGGAAGATGCGCACCTCCGGAGATCCATCCTTCCCGGCGCCGGTTATAATTTCATCCTTTCCATCACCGTCAATATCCCCCGCCGCGACGGATACTCCTCCGCGAAAGCTGGGAGCGTAGGCGAAGAATCCGAATTGGTGCGTCCCGTTCGCGTCCCAGACTCGCACATGAGGACCGCCGCCCTTCCCGGCGCCGGTTATAATTTCATCCTTTCCATCACCGTCAATATCCCCCGCCGCGACGGATACTCCTCCGCGAAATCCGGGAGCATAGGCGAACAGTTCTACAATTCGCGTGCCGGAGTTTTCATAGCTGCGGACAAGCGGAAGCGAACCGCTGCCGGCAGCGGTTACGATTGCGCGCGGCTTCCCGGCCTCTGCCGCGCGAAGCGCCGCCAGCAAATCAAGCCGTCCGGCTCCGAGCTTTCCCGCAAAGGATGTATTCACCGCATCTATCGGCGCCGCGCCTTGCCGCAGTGCGTCAATCACTTCCGCGGGCGTCGCATGCGGCCGGATGGAACGAATCAAAGCGGCGGCGCCGGCAACGATCGGCGCGGATACCGACGTCCCCGACCACAAACCGGCGGCGGGATCGGAAAAATCAGAACGGCTCGGTTCATACACCGTAATGCTTGGAACATTTTCTCCGGGCGCAACGATATCCACGCAGCTCCCATAATTGGAAAAATTTGTTTTCCGATCACCCTGGTCCGAAGAAGCAACACCGATGATCCAGTTCTCGCCGGAAGGCCCGTTATGACATGCCGGGTACACCGGCAAACTGTCCAGATCAGTCCCAAACCCGTTCGCTGATTCATTACCAGCCGCAGCCACAATAACAACGCCGCTCCGGTAAGCGCGTTCGATTGCTTGCGTCAAAAAGAGGCTTGCGTCAAAACCGACGAAGCTCATGTTAATCACGTCCGCTCCCTTGTTTGTGGCGTAATCAATCGCGCGCACGACTGCGAGCGTGTCGCCCGTCCCGTCGCTCGCGAGAACGCGAAGCGGCATTATTTTCACGCGCCAGGCGACGCCTGCCGTACCGACGCCGTTTCCGCCTTTGGCAGCGGCAATACCGGCAACGACTGTTCCGTGGTTAACGCCGATTTTGGTCGCTCCGGGAGAAAACACGGGATTGGAGTCGGCGGTTCCTTCCACAAAATTCCAGCCGTTCAAATCGTCAATGTAGCCGTTTCCATCGTTGTCTCGACCATCATAGATTTCATCCGGATTTCTCCACATATTGTCACTCAAATCCGGGTGATCCATATCCACGCCGGTATCCAACACGGCAATCGTCACCTCGGGCGAGCCGACGGTGCGCTCCCACGCCTCCGGCGCGTTTACTTTGCGGAGATGCCAAGCGTCGGCGTAGCGAGGATCCGGCGGCTCTATCGCAGTTGCCCGATAGAGCGCGTTCCCCTCCGCGTGTTCTATAGACGGCTCGTGGCCGAATTGAGTGACAGCATCTTCGACGGCAACCCCATTGGGGAGACGCACCCGAAGGACGCGATCGCGCCCCTGCAGCCGAACGAGCACCTCTCCGGAACGAAACTCTTTCGGAGACTCCTGGTTCCCGGCGGGACGCGAAGCAACCGCCGCGCTGCCGGGAAAACAAAAAATGAGCGTTGCCCCGATAGCTATCGGGGCAAGCATTAAACGAACATGCGATGGTCGTTTCCCGCTACGGCTTGGCATCGAGCTCCTGCTTTAGTTTCAAGTACTCCGTTTGGAAGATGGAATTTTCCGGATCATAGGCGAGAAGGAGCGCGTAGAGATCAAGGGACTCTTGCAAGCGGCCCAAGCTATTCAGATACGCGGCCTTGCTCGCTATCAGCGGTTTTGAAAATACCAATCGGTCAATGCTCCGGTCATACTGCAGGAGCACTTCGTCGGGGCTTTTGCGCAAGTCAACGCGCATGAGTTCAATAAGGGCGAGGTAAATAACGGAATCGCCCGGATCAACTTCTAACGCCTTGCGATACATCTGCTCTGCCCGCTCCGGCTCGCCGAGATCGCGAACAATGGTGGCAATGTTCAGATACGGAAGCGAGAATCGTCCCCTTGAGCCGAGGACCTGTCGCTCGTACACGCGGATCGCTCGACGATAAAACTCTTCCTCGCCAGTCGCGTCCCCGAGACTCTTCCAATTAAATCCGGCACCGGTGTACTCATCAAATCGTTTCATGGGGTCGCCGGGACTACGCTCAAATGCGCGCGCCTTGGCGTACTGTTCGCGAAGCTCCGGCGTAGTGAGTGAGCGCTGCAGCGCCTGTTCGCGAAGGGCGGCGCGGGCGGCGAACGATCCCCCGACAACTACGGCAGCTGCGAGCACAATGCCGATCGCGATGCGCGCGGAGCGGGGGGCTACGGCTGTAATGCGGGTCCAAACCCCGCGAAGGTTGAATTTTGGCATACCCAGTATATCAACTTCGACTGTTGGTCGAGTTATTGATTATTCGGCGGTTTAACGGTAAGAATGTCATAGATTGTTTGTCTGGAGAGACTCCGTTGCCGAGCACCCATTGCGATCGGTGCTCGGCGGTCGAAGATGTATTACTGGGCATACCCAGTATATCAACTTCGACTTTTAGTTAAGTTGATGACGGTTCTAAGTTAGAGAGTGCGGCTGGCATGGCGTATTTGTTGAGGAAACTTCGTTGCCCCGATCGCCATCGGGGCGGTCGAAGATGTATTACTGGGCATAGATTCCGTATAATCTGGAGATTAATAGGCTTCCTCAAACACACTGCGTCAAGAGGCGGTTTTCGCGAGGTTCTGATTAGTATGAACAATATACGCGAAAAAATCAAACAGGTAATCCTGCTTTGCGGAGACCTTATTCTGCTCTACCTGGCACTTGCTGCGACGCTCATGCTCCGCTATGGGCAGCAATTTTTCGCAGAGAACTGGAATGACCACTTTGTTCCATTCACCATCGTCTTTACGATGTGGGTGGTGATTTTCTACATCCAAGGACTCTACGACCTTGAACGGGCGAAAACGAATATCGCGTTTTTCCGCACCTTCGGCGAAAGTCTCGCCGTAGCGACAGCCCTTGCGGTTGGACTCTTCTACCTCATCCCCGCATTCGGCATTGCCCCGCGGACGAACTTGGCGATCGTTCTCCTCGCGGTTTTCGTCCTTCTTTCCGCATGGCGTATCGCCTGGAACGCATTTCTCGCAACGCGGAAACGCATGCGGGTTCTGTTCTTGGGCGAAGGGGCGGAAACCGACGAACTCATCAAAAAACTGCAAGACGAACCGCAGCTCGGCTATGAAGTCGCGGGCGTCCTCTCCCCCACTGACGCGCTTCCGGATGAAATCTTTCTCCCCGGGCGAGCAGATCTCATTGTCTTTACGCCGACTCTTCTCGCCCTCCCGCACGCGTCCCGAAAACTCTACGGCGCTCTGGTTTCCCAAGCGCAATTGGTTGACCTCGTGAGCTTCTATGAGGACGTCCAAAAACGCATTCCGCTCTCGGAGCTCTCCGAAGCGTGGTTTCTCCAGAATCTGCGCGATGCCGGGAAGCGCCTCACGGATATCAGCAAACGCGCGCTGGATGGGGCGCTCGGTATCGCTCTTGCGCTCCTGCTTCTCGCCGTGACTCCGCTCGTCGCCGTCGCTGTTTGGCTGGATGACCACGGACCGCTCACCTACACCCAACGGCGCATCGGAAAAAACGGTCGGCCGTTTTCCATCGTCAAATTCCGGACGATGAAGCGCGACGCGGAAGGAGACGGCGCGCAATTCGCCATGCCGAAAGATCCGCGCGTAACGCGCGTCGGCCACTTCCTCCGCAGGACGCGCATTGACGAACTGCCGCAAGTCTGGAACATCCTCCGCGGAGACATGTCCTTTGTCGGGCCGCGCCCCGAGCGTCCGGAATTCGTCATGGAACTCACCGGCGCAATGCCTTTCTATCCGGTGCGGCATCTCGTGAAGCCGGGACTCACCGGCTGGGCGCAAATCAATTTCCCATACGCAAACTCGTTGGAGACGAACTTGAAGAAGCTGCAGTACGACCTCTACTATCTGAAGCACCGCTCGCTGCTTCTTGACCTCACGATTCTCCTTCGGACACTGAAGGTTGTTCTGCGCGGAGGCGGAAGCTAAACGACATGAAGCATGAAACTTGAAGCGTGAAGCATGACCAGACGTTTTAAAAAATCTCCGAGTGCAATTCGGAGATTTTTCATTTCATGAGTTCTCGGAGTCCTTGTTCAAGCGGCACCTGCGGCTCCCAACCGAGAAGTTCTTTTGCCCGGCGCGTGTCCGCGCAGGTGCAGCGCACTTCACCGGGGCGCGCAGGGATGGAAACGGTCTCGCCTCCAATCATCTTGGCAATAGCATTCACGCTATACTCTTTCCCGCCGCCGATATTGATTACTTCACCGGCGCCAACTCCCTCACTTTCCGCGGCCAACATATTGGCACGCGCGACATCAGAAACGTGCGTGAAGTCGCGTGTCTGTTCTCCATCGCTCGTAATCGGAAGCGGTTCCCCCGCGCTCTTCTTTCCTAAAAAAATCGGTATGACAGTGGCGTACGCCCCTTCCGCGCTCTGCCGAGGACCATACACATTGAAATATCGAAGTGAAACCGTTTGCAGGCTGAAGATTCCCGAAAAAATCCTGCAGTATTCTTCACCGATAAATTTCTGAAGCGCATACGGCGAAAGCGGCTTTGGGCAAAGCCCTTCATGCAACGGGAGCGTTTCTTGATTGCCATATGCGGAAGATGAAGACGAATAGATTACACGACGCACGCGCGCGTCGCGGGCGGCGAGAAGAACATTCACTGTCCCGGTAACGTTTGTTTCATTCGAGACGACTGGGTAGTCAATGGAAAATTGAATTCGCGGAAGCGCCGCGAGATGAAAAACGGTGTCAACGCCTGCAAAAACCGGCTTGATCGCCTCCAAATTCCGAATATCCAGTTCATGAAACTCGGCGCGGGGGTTCACAAATTCACGCTTTCCGGTTGCCAAATTATCCAGCACGCGCACGTGGACGCCACGGTCTAAAAGCGCGTCCGTGAGATTGGAGCCGATAAAACCCGCGCCGCCCGTCACCAAGACTGTCTTTCCTTCAATCATAATCCGATCGGCGGTGCGGCGGCTTTATTATCCGTGGTCCGAGGACGCGGAGCGCCGTTATCCGGCGCGGCGGAGTTCGCGCGAAGCGCGCAGTTCAAATCATGCACTCGCTTCAAAAGCTCCATGGGCGCGCCGATTCGTTCCCCGAATTGAATAAGTGCCAGCGTGTCTTTCGGGAGACAGGCGCCGCCGTAGCCGCGATAGCCGCCATGGAATATCTCCAAATGCGATGGTCCGATGCGCTTATCGGCAGAAACGGACTCGCGCACTAAGTCATAATCGGCCCCCACTTTTTTGCACAGATCGTACATCTGATTGGCGAACACCACTTTGACCGAGAACCATGTGTTGCCGAAGTATTTGACGAGCTCGGCCTCCGTTGCCGGGATGACGCGCTCAAAAGGCGCGAGCGGGAGCATTCGGAGCACTGTTCCGGCAACGGAATAGCTCTGTTTGGTGTAGCCGACGACTTGCCGATCCGGATACAACATGTCATTGTCACCCGTGGACTGCGTCAAAAATTCCGGATTGAAAAGAATCTTGTGCTGGGGAAATTGCTTCTGGAGCTCCTCGGTTGTGCCCGGAAGGACAGTGGACTTTAAGACGACGATCTTCTCTCCCGCGATAAAGCCGAGTGCTTCGTGAACCGCGGACAGGTCAAAGCCGCCCCCCGCTTCGTCATAGGGCGTGGGAACGCACACAAAAATAACCTCGGCGCGATTCGCCTCGGGAACGGAACCGAGGTTTTTAAATTTGTCGTAGAGGAATGGCTTCACGCCCACTTTTTCAAAGTAGCGCTGCACTGCTCCGCCCACCATTCCGACGCCGATAATACCGACTGATTGTTTCGTCATACCCCGTTAGAAGTCTGTTTCTAAAATGCGAATGCTAATACGTTCGCGTACTTCCGTTTATGCATCACCGTTGTTCTTGCGCGCAGAAAAAATTGGTCGCAATTTTTTCTGCCAAGGACTTCTAACGGGGTCATAAAAGCTGTTTTGTTGTAACACGATGATCAGATTCTCGCAATACCGAATGCCGCCGGATCTTCGGCAACAACTGCCCGGGCGCGAACAAGCTCTTCCGGATAATCAATCTCAATGGGGCAAATACCCGAAACGTCGGCCACCGCCACTTGCTCGCCCGTATCGGCCAGCGTCTGCAAGACATTCTCGTAGCCAGTGTCATCTCCCAACTTTTCCAGGGTGGCAGGTATGGCGCGTAGATACGCCTCGCGCCGACTCGCCGGAATGTAGGTAAGCCCGACACAGCCGCAATCCCAGCGGTCAAGATGCTTGTCTATCTTTTTGATATATCTATCTTCGCCCAAAAGAATGCCACGCTCGTCTGGATCCAACTTCTCTTTAAAATCGCAAAATACCGAGATCGTCTCCCCAAAAAAAGTTGTCACCGACATACGCTTTGATGCCAAATAGAGATGGTCAACATTCATCACCAGCACAGACGCGTCAGTGGCTTCAAAAGCAGCGAGGAGTCCCGGCAGGTTCCCTTTTTTCTGAAATTCTTTGTTCGACGCAACGCGCACCGACGCCAGTAAACGCTTCGCGAGCCTGGCGACATCTTCTCCTTGACAGCCGGTAACCACCACGATTTCTTTGGCGCCGAGAGCTTGCAAAAAATTCAGTTGATATTGCAGAAGCGGATATCCAGCAACCTCTACAAGCGCTTTGCACATCTTCTGTTCAAGCCGGTCCCCTTTTCCAGCCGCCAAAATAACGCCAGTAAAATTTTTGCGTGAGTCCGTCATGTGTTCGGGAAAAGTGATTCAAGCTCCGAAATATGAGATATAAGCGGCGCGCCGGGAAACGTGTTGGCAAACGCCTCTCTCGGGAACGTGCCCAGTTTGCCGACAAAATCAACTCCGAATTGTGCAGCGATCGCCGCATCATACAGAGAATCACCAATGAGCATCATGCGCTCCCGCGGCGCGCCTAGAACCCGCTCGAAATCGCTGAAATGAAATTCGCCCTTACCCAAATGCTTGACTCTCAAACCCAAAAAGCGAAGCAGGCGTCCCTTGCGTCCCTCAATCCCCCACCCCAAAGCCCTTTTGATGACACCGGGCAAATTTTCACGCCGCACAAATTCATTCACATTTTCCTGGAGATTGTTTGATGAAATGGCGAGGGTATGGCCATTCCGAACAAGCGTCTCGAGCGTGGCACGGACCGAATCGGAAAGTCGAACGTGGCGCGTTGCCTCGAGCTTTTGCCTTTCAAACATTCGCACTGTTTCAGAATTCTTTGCGTCCTCACCAACGATGAGGCCGATTTGCTTCACAAACGGCAGGCCGGATGTTTCGAGGTATTTTTGACGCGCCAGATCGCGGGAAATGCCGTGCCGCGCGGAGAGCAAATCCGCCGCCACGTCAGCATAGGGCTGCATGGTATCAACCAACGTGCCGTCAAGATCAAAGCAAATGAGTTTAGGAAGCGAATTTTTCATAGCTAGAAACGGAGATATTCTTCCATACTAGAGCCGAAAAAACAAGGGTGTAAAGTAAGGGTTGACATATGGTCATTTCCGTGGTTAGATAAGACGTTATCGGCGGAATGGGCCGTCGAAACAGTCGCACTTTCAAACACCGGAGGCATCTGATGAACTTTGAAAAGGCGCAGGACAAGCTCAAGGGGCCGATCGTGCCTGCATCTTCCGATGCGATGATCTACGAGATCCGCGGCGGGGAGGTGTGGGTATTGACGGGAATCCGCGGCAACGACCCGTGGAAGGGTTACCTCTCGCTCGCCATGGGCGGCTACATGGATCCCGAAGATGTGAACCCGCTCGCAACCGCGAAGCGGGAAACCAGGGAAGAGACGGGCGCCGTCCGGCAGGAAATCTACGGCCTTTCCGTCGAGATCGAATTCCTCGTGGGGATCTACGGACCCCACCGCTGGCACTACAAGCTGGCGCTACACACAGCCGATGATCACGAGTTGATCCGCACGGAAGAGCAGGCGCACATCCTTCCGGTCCTCGCGCTCGTTTTCGGCGCGCGGGTTACCGGAGGCGCCATCCGCGACACCGACGAGCAGAAGGGGGTTCGATTCATGCCCCTCTCTGCGATCGTCGAAGAGTACGGCAACCGCATCGTCTTTGACCACGCGCTCGCGCTCCACCATCTCGTGGGGATCCTTCGCGAAAAGGATGCCATGGAGAGCGCCCGCGCAGCGCTCAAGCTCTTCTACTAACCCACCTCGCCACCGAGCACTCAAAATGTTGAGTGCTCGGTGTTTCTTTTTAAGCAACTTCTTCAAACAAAAAAGGTCTCGACCGTGAGATCGAGGCCGATGATTCTTACTCCTTTTCTCCGTAGTAGACCTGTCCGAGATTTTTGATGAGCCGCTCGCCCATCATCCAACGGAGCGTGTTCAGAAGCGTCGCCTCCTGCTCGTGGAGCGCGTGCTTGGGCTGGAGTCCTTCGGCGGTCATCGGGCTCTTGAAGTAGAACCCGAGCCACTCCTGGATGCCGGAAAGGCCCGCTCGCGCCGCGAGATCCGTAAGGAGTGCGAGGTCAAGAACGATCGGCGCCGCGAGGATGGAGTCTCGGCACAGGAAGTTCACCTTGATCTGCATCTTGTAGCCGAGCCACCCGAAGAGATCAATGTTGTCCCACCCCTCCTTCTCATCACCGCGCGGCGGATAGTACTCAATCCGCACCTTGTGGTGGCCGGGCTTGTGAAGATCCTCGTAGAGTTCGGGGAACAACTTCGGGTCCAGGATTTCGTCCAAGACGCTCCCCTTCGTCACTTCCTTGGCACGGAAGGAACCCGGGTCGTCTAGGACTTCGCCGTCGCGGTTCCCGAGAATGTTCGTGGAAAACCAGCCCTCCACCCCAAGGGCGCGAGCGCGGAACATGGGACCCAGCACGGTCTTCACGAGCGTTTGTCCGGTCTTGAAGTCCTTACCGGCGATGGGTATTCCGCGCTCCTTCGCGAGTTCAATGAGCGCCGGGGTATCCGCCGAGTAGTTCGGCGAACCGTTCACATAGGGGACCCCTTCCATGAGCGCCGCGTAGGCGTAGATCATGGACGGCGCAATCGCCGAATCGTTCTTCTGGAGTCCCTGCTCGAATGCATCAAGTGACTGATGCACGGGCGCGGGAGGTGCGTAGACCTCCGTAGAGCCGCACCACACCATGACGAGGCGCGCGAGCTTGTTCTCGTCACGGAACCTCCGGATGTCATCACGCAACTGCTCTGCGAGCTCCATCTTCGTACGAGCGGACTTCTTCCAGGGACCGTCGAGCTTCTTCACGAAGTCGCGGTCAAATACGGCCTGCATGGGCTTCACTGCATCAAGCTCATCCTTGATGGGGTCAAGGTGCTTGGCCTCCAGGACCTGCGCCTTGCAAGCGGCCTCGTAGGCGCTGTCGGGATAGATATCCCAACCGCCGAAGACGAGATCGT
>JBBTXB010000069.1:0-13099 GCA_038062475.1 Patescibacteria group bacterium | reverse complement strand
ATGGGGCGATCTGCCTCTAACGGGATTGACCCACAAGAGCCGGTGCGCATTGTGGAATATGACCAGCAAGCCGAAACAAAGCTTGTAGCGGCGCTTCTCTATCGTGCAGGTCATTACCCCTACGACCAAATCCGGGAACGAGTGGAAGTGATGACCCAGGAAGAAAAGGCGCGGGTGATTGATGAAGCGCTCCGTCGCCGCTCTCCGCACGACCAGCCACTCCGGGAATTTGAACATGTCTATTACACCTTTGATATCCTCATGGATTACGGCGCCTTCCGCGACGTACAGCGTCACCGGATGGCCACCCAAACCAATCAAGACATCACCACGCTTCACGGCTACGACATCCCGCCGGAGGTGGGAGAGGCGGGGAAAGAAACGGAATTCCGCGATGCCATGAACCGCGCCGATGAACTGTACCGGGCAATGCTCCCGGAACTGCCTCGGGAGGCCCAGTACTGCGTTCCCATGGCATTCCGCAAACGAGTGCTCGTCACCTGGAACCTGCGCGAACTGCACAATTTCATCCCGCTTCGCTCCGGGAAAAAGGGGCATCCGTCCTATCGCCGAATCGCGCAGTTGTGTTATCATAAGCTCGCGGAAATTCATCCGCTCCTCGCGAAATATGTCCGCGTAGACCTTTCCGAGGGTTCGGTAAGCACCACGGGATCAAAGGTTTAAGAATTATTCCCTGAGCTTGTCGAAGGGTTATACAATGACAGGCCTTTCCGCCCGAGGCGGATTCCGCTCAGGCAATATAGTAAGGGCGTAGTGCGTAGAAAACGAAATGAGGAAGGCATGGCTCGATACAAGGGAAAATTGATCGTTCTTGATGGCACTGACGGCTCGGGAAAAGCAACGCAGACCGCGCTCCTCTTAAAACGCCTTCGCCGAGAAGGGCACCGCGTCGCGACGCTGGACTTTCCCCAGTACGAAGGCAATTTCTTCGGGCAACTCCTCCGTCGTTATCTCCGCGGCGACCTCGGGAAGCCGATCCACCCGTACCTCGTTTCGGTCATTTACGCCGCCGACCGTTGGGAATCCAAAGAAAAAATTCTCCAGTGGCTCAAAGCGGGACACATCGTGGTTCTGGATCGCTACGTTTCCGCGAACCAGATTCACCAAGGGTCGCGCATCCGTAACCCGCGAGAACGGCGTGAGTTCCTCGCTTGGCTCGATAAGCTGGAATATGGCATCTTCGGACTGCCGCGCCCCGACCTCGTCCTGTTCCTTCACGTTCCGGCAGAATTATCACAACGGCTCATGGGCAATCGCGTCCGCGACCAAATGGAGTCTGATCGGAAGCATCAGGAAGCATCGGTTCGCGCCTCTCTCGCGCTCGTGCGCAAGATGAATCGTTGGGAAAAAGTGGAATGCGCCCGTGGTGGGCAGATGCTCTCCCGCGAAGAAATCCACGAACGCGTATTCGCGGCGGTACGGCCGCTCCTTACAAGCGCAAAGCGAAAAGCGTAAAATAAAAAAAAGATTTTCGCTCCTTTATTTTACATTTTTCCTTTTAATTAACTTTTTAATTTTCTCTATGCTTCCTTCTGCAGGAACAATCATCCGCGAGAGCGTCCAACTGTATCGCAAAAAATTTGAAACATTCTGGTTTCCCATTCTTTTTATTTTTATCCCCAATGCCGCCTTTGCGCTCATCCGTTTTGTCACGGAGATATTCCTGCCGACCGAACCGGAGGCGAGGGCGAGCATCTTGCTCCTCGCGCAGATTCCTGCGGGACTCGCGACCGTCTGGGCAACCGTGGTGCTGATCCAGCTCGCGGGAGGCCTCCTGACCGGAACGCCAAAGCCGCTCCCTGAACTCGCCAAAGAATCGCTCGGGAAACTTCTCTCCGTGCTGTGGGTATATGCCCTCGCGGCGGCTGCGGTTGTCGGCGGGTTCTTTCTCCTGTTGTTTCCCGCGCTTGTCTTTGCGGTCTGGTTTGCATTCGCGGGGTTCCGAGCCATCTTTGAGAACGAACGCGGCCGCGCTGCGCTCCGCGCGAGCCGCGCGCTCGTGGCCGGAAGGTTCGCTCCGGTGCTGTGGCGCCTCGCCGCGCCAGCGACCGTATTTTCTCTCCTCGTCGGCCTTGCGTCTTCGGTTGCAGTGGGAATTTTGGGAATTCTTGCCCCAGCCGTGCGCGAAACGCTTTTGACCTCCGCTGCCGTTCCCCCGGGACCGGCGGCGGCGATAGACATCCTCACAAGCTTCGTCTCCGCGCTCGCCGCGCCACTCTTTGCCACGGCGCATGTTTTCCTCTACCGTGCGCTCACGGCGGGAGGACCCGCCAAAGACACGAAACATGAAACGCGTCACACATAGCACGAAGCGCAGAACGCGGAGCGCATTCCTTGAACGAATGCTTCATGTTACGTGCTCCATGCTTCATGAAACATTCTTATGACACTTGAACCCGTCATTGGTCTTGAGATTCACGTGCAACTCAAGACAAAATCAAAGATGTTCTGCGGGTGCGACAACCGCGCCGATGACCCCGTCCCGTCGCCCAGTGCGCCCGGCCGTGACTCCGCAGACAACGGCAGGCCGGAACCACGGGACGGGGCAGGTGCTCTGCCGAACACTGCAGTATGTCCTATTTGCATGGGGCACCCGGGGACGCTGCCGGTTACAAACCGACAAGCGGTTCTGTGGGGCGTGCGCGTCGGCCTTGCGCTGAATTGCGAGATCCCCGAGCATTCAAAATTTGATCGCAAAAACTACTTCTACCCCGACCTTCCCAAGGGGTATCAAATTTCCCAGTACGACGAACCGATCGCAAAGAGCGGCTATTTTGAATTTTCCGTTCCGACCAAAGAAAAAAACGAGCGCCTCTCCGCCCGCGTGCGCATCACCCGCGCCCACCTTGAAGAGGACGCGGCAAAGCTCCTCCACGGTAGCGAAGGCGCCTCCTTTGTTGACTTCAATCGCGCGGGCACGCCGCTTGTTGAAATCGTCACCGAGCCGGATTTCCATTCCCCGCTTGAGGCAAAAACATTTCTTCAGGAACTGCGGCTCCTCATGCGCTACCTGAAGGTTTCCGACGCGGACATGGAAAAAGGGAATCTCCGCTGTGATGCCAACATTTCTCTCCGGCCCGTGATTGACGACCCGAAAAAAGAAACAGGAAGCGCAATGCAGCTGTATCCGAAAACGGAAATAAAAAATATCAACTCGTTCCGTGCGGTAGAGCGAGCGCTTGAATACGAAATTGAACGCCAAACGCGGATCTGGGAGGAAGGGGGTCCCCTCATGGTTTCAACCACGCGCGGGTGGAATGGGGAGAAGCAGGTTACGGAAGAGCAACGGACGAAAGAGGCGGCTCATGACTACCGCTATTTTCCGGAGCCGGACCTGCCGACGCTGGAACTGGCCGAAATCGCGGAATCCGCCCGAGGCGGACTCCCCGAGCTCCCGCAAGCGCGGCGTCGGCGCTTCATAGATGAATTCGGATTTACTGCGGCCGATGCGCGAACGGCGACTGACGACCCCGAGCTCGCGGAGTACGCGGAGCAAGTCATTTCGGAACTTGCCGAATGGCTCAAAACACTGCCCGAAGTAGAAGGCGGCGCGGAAGAAATTTGGGAAAAGCATAAAGCCAAGCTTGCGAAGCTCGTATCGGGGTGGCTCCTTTCCAAACTCGGCGGGCTGATGGCCCAAGAAAAGGTCGCCATGCGGACGCTCAAAGTAACCCCGGAGAATTTCGCAGAACTCATCGCCATGATTTACGGGAACAAAATTTCTTCCAGCGCGGCGCAGACAATCCTGCTTGAAATGCTGCGCACCGGCGCCGATCCAAGCCATGTGATGGAAGAAAAAAATCTTGGACAAATGAGCGACGAGGCCGAACTTGAGACAGTGGTCGCGCGCGTCCTCATTCATCACCCCCAGCAAGTCCGGGACTATAAAGCGGGGAAGGCGCAGGTCATCAAGTTTCTGGTCGGCGTCATCATGAAAGAAACAGAGGGGCGAGCGAACCCCAAGCGTGCGGAAGAGTTGCTCGCCGAAAAAATGAGGTAACTTTCGGAAATATAAAGAATGTCACAAGTGAAAAATAAAAAGTTACCTAAAGAATATAAAGAGAAACTGACAAAACTACAGGCTGCTTATAATACGTTTTTAACAGAGTTGGGAGTTGTCGAAAAGAAGCGACGTGAATTGGTTGAAAAAATGGTCAAACGTATTGACCAGAAAAAAATACAAGACATTCTTTCCTCTATTAAGTAAGTATGGCCGCAGAAGAAACCGAAAGCAAATTTAAAATTCCAGAAGTAGAGAAAGCGGTCGACGCGCTCGCAGAAATTGAGGCTGCACCTGAAGAGGCGGCGGCCATTGTCGACGGCACAGCCGATAGAATGGTCGTTGAAAGCGAACGAATTGCTGATAAATTTGTTTCTGATACTGAAAATATGGTTGAATCCGCGGCCCAGCATGCAGGTGATGCGCCTACTGCCGAAGAAAAAAGACAGGCGATGGCTCTCAATGACGAGGTCGGCATCCTTGTAGGACGTCTACGTGTTGAGGTTAAAGCAGTGGCTGAGCAAACCGATGCTGCTAGTAAAAAGACAGCGCAAGAGGTATTTGAAAATACAAAGGAAGGAGTTAAAGAAACAGAAAGAAAAACAATAGAACTCTTGGATACTGCGGGCAATCGAATCGGCACGGCAGAAGTTGGGTATGGCGTGGAAGTTGATTCCCTTGATACGGAAGTTAAAAAAAGACTACTAACCTCGCTGATTCTTAAAGGTGAGCAGGGTGACAGAAATGTCACAATAGATATCTTGGGACTTACGAATAAGCGCAGCACAAAAATTTTTGTGGATAAAGAAGCGATGGGTGACGAGTTCGATCAGATTACGAATACGGTTAAAGTACGCGCAATAGATAGCCCTGATGATATCGGCATGCTCTTGCATGAGCTTGGTCATGCTGAACAGTTCGGTGAAGAGAAGTATCAAAAAATGGACAAAGGATATAGTGGTGTCCCGTTCCTAGAACGCTTTCTTGAAAATCTCCAAACCATCGCGGAAGCGGTGCCTGAAATAAAAGCTTCTATCCCTTGGGAGCAAGCGATCAGCTTGCAGAAAGAACAGCGTGAGATAAAAGAAGAGAAACAGAAGATTGACGTCTGGCAGAAAGAATACGATGCCGTCAAAGAGCAACGGAAAAAATTTCAACCATCCGATGACGAGTATCAGGATTTAGAAAAAAAGATCCGTGCCACACAGGACAAACTACGTCAGGCGAATTTGAGTCTTTCTAAGAGGGAGGCGGTCTTTAATCAAGGCTTTGGGGCAATAGCAGATTCCCTGCGGCAAGTCGAAAGGTTACCGACGAGAATAATGGAACGCGATGCGACAAGACGCGCGTTCCAATGGATGAGGAAAATTCGTCAAGAGTCAGGGATAAATCTCTATACCGATTCCCGCAAAGAGTTGAAATCGGGACTGGAATCATATGGGGCTGAACAAAACCCCTTGAGATCTTCAAAAAAGTCGAGCGGCGAATGATTTGGAAAAGCGCGTCCATGAACATAACAACGCCAAGGCGGGAGCCAAGTACACGCGAGTGAGACGGCTCGTGAAGCTGGTTTTCTTCCAAAAATTCAAAAACCCTCGGGACTTCCGAGGGTTTTTGAATTGGGGCTTATTTCTTCCCCATGATTCTGTACATACCGGTGCCGCACACGGGGCAGGTGCCCTTCATCGCGCGGCGGGGTCCGCCCTTCCCGGGCATCTCCACCTCCTGCGGCCCCTTCATCATGCGCTTCTCCTTGCACTTGACGCAGTATCCTTCGACCTGCGGTTGTCCTTGGGCCATGTCGGCCATAAGAAAAGCAAGTTAGGAATTATTGATTATTTGCAGTATAGCACAATTCCCTCTCCAAGGGAAGAGGAGCGTTATGTCCCACTCGGAAAACGCTCAAAAGAAAATTCAGCGAGACTGTCCAGCACAAGGTCGGCATCGCGCAAATGTTCGCGCGGCGAGTGGGCGTGACAGACGGCCACGCAGCGCATTCCGGCGGCTTTGGCCGCCGCCACTCCGTTCGGCGCGTCCTCAAACACAAGGCAGTCCGCCGGCGGCACGTTAAGACGCTGCGCTGCAAGTAAAAACGGATCAGGCGATGGCTTCCCGTTGGGAACGTCCTCACCCGCAACGATTACGGAAAAATATCCGGCAATATCGGTGCGCCCCACGGCAATCTCCACCAATTCACGGGGAGAAGATGAGGCAAGCGCAAGCGGAAATGTGCCTTTCAATGATTCCAAAAGTTCCCGCGCGCCCGGCATGAGGCGCAGATCCGGAGCGCTCCGAAACTCCTGCAGCATCACCGCTTTCCGTTCCTTCACTAAGGACTCGAGCGGTTCGGAAATGCCGCAAGCTCGCGCGAGCGTCTCCGTGGTCTCCCGTTCGCGCCGACCCAACACCGCACGGCGCATCTCTAAATTATATTCACACCCTCGCCGCGCTAAAAACGCTTTGTTTACGCGAAACCAAATGTGTTCGCTGTCCAAGAGCAAGCCATCCATGTCGAAGATGCAAGCGCGAATCATACGCTTTCAATCAACGCCGCCAGTTCCTCCTTCTTTACATCCATCACCCTCCTTTCTTTTGCTTCAATATTAAGCCGCAGGAGCGGCTCGGTGTTGGAAAGCCGCACGCTAAACCACCAGTCGTCAAACTCCATCCGCAGTCCGTCAATTCGAACAATCTCGCGCGCCGTGGACGCATACCGCTCCTCAATACGCCTCATCACCCCTTCCTTGTCCTCAATTTCAAAATTGATTTCTCCGGTTTGTACATAGCGTCGAAGCGGACGCACCAGCTCTGAAAGGCGCTCCCCGCGCTCGGTCATAAGCGCAAGAAGGTGAAGCACGGTAAGGTCCCCGGATTCAACCGTAAAAAAATCTCGGTAATAGTAATGCATGGAAAGCTCGCTCCCAAAGATGGCGCCCGTTTCTTTCATCACTCTTTTCACCAGACCGTGCCCCACGGGAGTCATGACCGGCTTCCCGCCGGCGCGGATGATCTCCTCCTTCACCACCCAGCTTGATCGCACATCATACAGCACGGCTGCGCCGGGCGCATCACGGAGGAGCCGAGGCGCCAAAAGTGCGGCCATCAGGTCTCCCGGAACCGGCTCGCCGGTTTCATCAACAAAACCCACGCGGTCGGCATCGCCATCATATGCAACGCCTACATCCGCGCCGCGCGCCGCGACCTCTCTGCGCAAATCCGCGAGCGTCTCGGTCTTTAACGGATTCGCCTCGTGGTTCGGGAATGTGCCGTCCAACTCAAGATAGAGGGAAAAAAATTCTCCCGGGATGCGAGAAAGGATCTCTGGAACGATAACCCCGGCCATGCCGTTTCCAGCATCTATCGCTATGCGAAACGAGGCGAGCGCCTTTGGAGAAACGAGGTAAAAAATCTTTTGCAGATAGTCTTCGCGAGGGTCAAGAACGCGCAGCTCCCCTTCTGTGCGCGGGGGGAACTCTTTTGCCGAGAGAACGAGGTCGCGGAACTCCTCCATACCGGAACCGGCTCCGATCGGGACTGCCCCCCGACGCACCAGCTTAAAACCGTTATACTTCGCCGGATTGTGCGACGCCGTCACCATAATGCCGGCGTCATGCTCCGGATATGCAGCCGCCCCGAAATAAAAGACGGGTGTGGAAACGAGCCCCAGGTCAACAACATCCGCCCCCTGGCTCCTGATACCGGCAATCACCGCCTCCGTAAGAGACGGGCTTGTCGCGCGCATGTCTCGGCCGACAGCCACGACCCGCGCGCCGGTAAAATGCACGAAAGCGCTCCCAATGCGCCGCGCGGCGGCAGGGTCAATCTCCCCCGGAGCGAATCCGCGGATGTCGTAGGCCTTAAAGATGGCTGGATTGACGATTGACATAAGCGTTTCTACGGTATAATCTCAAAGTGAGAACAGAAAAGAAACTTGATTCATAAATTCCGCCAAAGGCGGATCCCGCCACACGGGACATAATTCTTTCGTATGCCTCCTCTTATCACTTTTCTCTGGTCGGTAGCGATCGCCGTCATCCTCCTTGGTGGATGGCTCGCGGTCATGTACAACGCTCTCGTTCTCCGGCGGAACCGCGTTGACGAATCATGGTCCGACATTGAAGTACAGCTGAAACGCCGCTACGACCTCATACCGAACTTAGTGGCAACAGTGAAGGGATACGCGAGGCACGAGGCCGGAGTCTTTGAAAAGGTGACTGAAGCGCGCGCCGCGGCGATTTCCGCAAAAACAGTTGCCGAACACGGGGCTGCGGAGAACATGCTCTCCCAAACGCTCAAGTCCATCTTCGCCGTCGCGGAAGCGTACCCCGACCTCAAGGCAACTCAAAACTTTTTGCAGCTCCAGGACGAATTGAAAGACGCGGAAGACAAGATTCAAGCCGCACGCCGATTTTACAACGGAAACGTGCGGGACTACAACACCGCCCAGCAATCGTTCCCGATAAACATCGTCGCGGCGTGGTTCAAATTTCAACCGCGCGAGTTCTTTGAACTGCAAGAGGAGGCGGCGCGCTCCGCTCCGCAGGTGCAATTCTAAACATGAAGCATGTAGCTTGAAACATGAAACATTCATTCAAGGAAACGCATCTGCCTCTCAATGCTCCATGTTTCATGCTTCAGGTTTCATGATCCAAAATGTATAACCAGATCACTGCAAACAAACGCAAAACCGCCTTTTTGATTGGCATCTTCGTCGCCATCGTGATCGCGCTCGGCTGGTTTCTCGGATCGCTCGCGGATGCGGGCAGAAGCGGCGTCGTGCTTGCGCTCACGATCTCCGCCGGCATGGCGCTCATCTCTTACTATGCCGGGGGCCGCATCGCACTCGGCGTTTCCGGCGCTCGCCCGACTGCCAAAAGCGAAAATCCCTACCTCTACCGCATCGTGGAGAATCTGTGCATCACCGCTGGAATACCGGTCCCGAAGATATACGTCATTTCCGATGATGCCATTAACGCCTTCGCGACCGGCCGCGACCCCCGCCACGCTTCAATTGCGGTAACCTCCGGCGCGCTCACGAAACTTGAAAACGAGGAACTGGAAGGAGTGGTCGCCCACGAACTCTCGCACATCAAAAATTTTGATATACGGATCATGACGGTCGCCATCGTCCTTGTCGGGGCGATCGCGCTCCTCGCCGACTGGCTCCTGCGCATTCACGTGTTCGGCGGAGGACGTGATCGAGATCGCGGCATTCACCCGGCATTTCTTGTCGTCGGCCTTCTTCTCGCGATCCTCGCCCCGCTCTTTGCCCAACTTATCCAGCTCGCCGTCTCCCGTCGGCGCGAATACTTGGCAGACGCCTCAGGTGCGCTCCTCACCCGCTTTCCCGAAGGACTCGCGCGCGCGCTTCAGAAAATCGGCCGCGACAAATCCCCCATGCGCCGCGCCACCTCCGCCACCGCCCATCTCTACATTGCAAACCCGTTCAATACGAAGCGCTTTGCAACCTTTCTCTCCACCCATCCGCCGCTTGAAGATCGCATCAAGGCGCTCCGCACGATGGCATAATTATGAATCCAGACATTCACGAAAAATTTACTACCCATCTGAAGAACGTGCTCGTGCGCGCCTGTGCGCTCGCAAGCGAACTCGGTCGCAGAACCGTGCATCTTGAGGATTTTCTCTACGCCATCGCCACAGAAAAGGGATCAATCGGCGCAGAACTCTTGACGAAAACGCACTGCAACGCGGACGAGCTCCGCACACGGCTCCTCCCCCCCTCGTCCCGACACGAGTCGGGACTGCCGCCCGCCGGCAATGCCGAAGAAGAGCGGCCGCGGCGCGCCGTTTCGCCTCGTCTTTCCGCCGAAACGCGGAGGGCTATTGAAAAGGCGGTGCTTACCGCCTCACTCTTCAATCACCATTATGTAGGGACCGAACACCTGCTTTCGGGACTGATCCAAATTGCCGATCGCGAGCTCAAAAACATTTTTTCTTCGCTCAATATTGATCTGAAACTCTTGAAACAGCATATGCAAACCACCCTGCGCAGCACATCAAAATTTCCCGACCTCACGGCTGATTTTAACGCGCATAACGACGAAACAGGCGACAATCACCGCGAAGCGGGATCCCGTCCGCGGGAGAAACAGGCGACAAGGAGCGGGAACCGCAAACCGCCCAAGACGCCGGCGCTTGACTACTTCACGACGGACCTGGCAAACCCTAAGCGCGCGGCGACGGACTCGCTGATCGGCCGCGATCAAGAGATAGAACGGCTGGTGCAAATCCTGTCCCGAAAAACAAAGAATAACCCGATTTTGATCGGAGAGCCCGGCGTCGGTAAAACCGCAATCGTGGAAGGACTCGCAAAACGAATCGTCCTGGGCACCGTCCCGGAAATTCTTCTGCGAAAGCGCGTTCTCGCGATTGATATGGCCCTCGTCGTCGCCGGAACTATGTATCGCGGTGAATTTGAAGGACGCTTGAAGCAGATCGTTGATGAAGTGCGCGCCGATCCGAACATCATTCTCTTCATTGATGAGATTCATTCTATCGTCGGCGCCGGAGCCGCGTCCGGTTCACTGGACGCTGCCACGATTTTGAAACCCGCGCTCGCGCGCGGAGAAATCCGCTGCATCGGAGCAACGACCCCCGCGGACTACAAGAAACATCTGGAAACCGACCCGGCCCTTGAGCGGCGCTTTCAGCCGATTACCGTTTCCGAACCGACGCCGGAGGAAACGCTGGCCATACTCCGCGGCATCCGGCCGGAATACGAAAAATTCCACGGCGTTACCATAAGCGATGAGGCGCTGCGCACGGCGGTGGTACTGGGAGAGCG
The DNA here is from genome assembly GCA_038062475.1 of Patescibacteria group bacterium. Classification (GTDB taxonomy): domain Bacteria; phylum Patescibacteriota; class Patescibacteriia; order JBBTXB01; family JBBTXB01; genus JBBTXB01. The sequence continues at coordinate 2,273 of JBBTXB010000069.1, read as the reverse complement.
CTACCGCACTGACCGCCACTTCCCTGACAAGGCCATTGACCTCATTGACGAGGCGGCCGCGGCGGTTCGCGTTGGCCGGGCGCCGCGAGAGATGACCGCCAAAATCTACGCGCTGGAAACCAAACTCCAGGAAATTCATGCGCGAAAGCAAAAAGCCGTGATCCAGGAAGATTTTTCCCTCGCAAACGAATGTAAGACAGAGGAGGCAGCGGCGGAAAAAGAACTCCAAGCGCTGAAACAGAGTGACTCCGCAGTCGCGCCTGCGGCGGCGGAAACCGTCGGGAAGCGCGATGTCGCCGCAGTCGCTGCGCAGATGGTTGGCATTCCCGTCGGCGAAATCCTCGCACGCAAGGATCCGTCCGCGCAAGAGTTTGCGGCGCGCCTCGGGGAGAGCATCATCGGCCAAGATGAAGCGATCGCAATGACCGCCAAAGCGGTCCTCCGCGCGCGCTCCGGCCTCGCCCACCCCGGCCGACCGCTCGCCTCCCTTCTCTACCTGGGTCCCACCGGCGTGGGGAAAACGGAGCTGGCAAAAACCCTCGCCCGAGCGCTCTTCCATCATGTGCCCGACTCCCTTATCCGAATTGACATGTCCGAATTTTCCGAACCGTTCCAGGCCGCAAAACTCGTCGGCGCTCCGGCCGGGTATGTCGGATTTCGAGAAACAAACAAACTCACGGACGCGGTGCGCAAGCGGCCGCACAGCGTCGTACTATTTGATGAAATTGAAAAAGCGCACCCCGATGTCTTGAACCTTCTCCTCCAAGTGTTGGAAGACGGAATGCTCACTGATGCAACCGGCAGGCGCGTCAGTTTCCGCAACTGCTACATCGTCATGACCTCCAACATCGGCGCGCGCACCTTCCTGACGAATGCGCCCGGGTTCCTCCCCCCGACCGCGTCGGAGCACCCTCCCATTCACGAAACGGCGGAATCAGTCCGGCGCGAGGTTCGAGAAACGCTCCGCCCGGAGTTCGTCAACCGTATTGACGCCATCGTGGTCTTCCACCCCCTTGATCTCGCAAGTCTCATGCGCATCGTGGACTCCCGCATCGCTGATGTAAACCTCCGCCTGGGGGGACGCGCCGCGCTCACGCTTCACCCCGCCGCCCGCGAGTACCTCGCCCGGAAAGGACTCTCTCCCTCGGAAGGGGCTCGGGCAGTGCGGCGCGCGGTGGAGCAAGAACTTGAGGATTTACTCGCCACAGAACTCCTCGCTGGCGCGATCAGTCGCGGAAGCGCGGTCGCGATCGCCTTTGAAGGAGGAAAACTAAAACTTTCTTCAGAACGCGGAAAGCGGTAGAATATACGAAGCATAGAGCGCAAAACCCGTAACACGTAGCACGAAATGTGGAGTGAACTCCTTAAACGAATGTTTCATGTTACGTGCTTCATGCTTCATGACGTATGCCCAGTAATACAACTTCGACCGCCCCGAATGCTTTCGGGGCAACGGGACACTGCCTCTACAAAGTTAAGACCAGAAATATGTACAACGCTCGACTAATCGGTAACTCGACTTGCAGTCGAAGTTGATATACTGGGTATGGCCGCCACCACCGCAGAACTCGCCCAAAATGCGCCGCCCGCGCCGGCAGGCGCCGACGCTCCCAATCCGGTGCAGAAGGTTACCGCCGGCTGGCTCCGCATGGCGTGGTCAAACCTTCCGTTCGGCTTTATCAATCCGTTCATCGGATTCCTTTGTTTGGCTTACCTGAACATTCACTTCGTCTTCGCATACGTCGGCGGTCCGCTTTCGCAGCTCTTCAGCAAATTCGGGACGGAATGGATTGAGGCGCTCGGCATGGTTCCGGCGGGGGCCGCCGGAGGCGCGGCGGTGAAAACGGTTCAATCTGCGCCAGCGGGAAAAATGCTTGCCGCGACGATTGAACTGGGGGAAATATTCGTTCTCCTTGTCTTGGATGCTTTTGCCGCGCTTGTGATCCTGCTCATCGTCGGCCTTGTGGGCGCAATCCTCCATGCCATTAGCAATCCGCTTGATGCCGTCAAAGCCATCGTCCTATAAAACATAATGCACGTAACATGAAACTCGAAGCACGAAATCCGAAGCACGAAACCCATGTAGCAGAACTCGCCGTGCTCGTTCGCTACAGGGCTCCGTCCCTCGCAACGGCTCGGGACTGCGCGCATCACGAGGATTTGCCTGCCCCGTCCCGTAGTCCGGCTGGCACCTCTGTGGGAGACCAGCCGGGCAGTGTGGGCGACGGGATGGGGTTTCGGATTTCGATATTCGGATTTCGAGTTTATTCTTA